>RFIO01000172.1 GCA_003695205.1 Deltaproteobacteria bacterium | reverse complement strand
GGCCTTGGGATCGTGGATGGAACAGGGGCCGACGACGGCGAACAGCCGGCGGTCCTCGCCGCGCAGAATGGCCTTGATGGCGTCGCGCGAGGCGGTGACGAACCGTGCTCCCTCCTCATCGAGGGGGAGAACCTGCTTCAGGTCGCCGGGGGCGATGATGGGGGTTAAGCCACTGACATTGAGATTGTTGGTGCGTGTCATTGTTGTCGCGTCCGTTTCTTTTGAATAAACAACTGTTTAGCCTGGCTTTCGGCCGGCCGGTCGCCGGTGGCGGCCACTATAGCCGGAGCCGGAGACGCTGTCAAAGCGCCAGCACGCCGTTTTGGTCGTCATCAGGGGTTTGACAGGGTTCCGCTGTTTCTGTATATAGTTAGCTCGGTTGAAAAAATACGTAAAATTAACCTCTTATGGAGCCGCCCGGCGGCGGCGCAGTGACCGACATGACCGTTTTGCTCAACGCCCTGGCCACGGTGGTCAACTACCTGTTCCAGATCTACTTTTACATTGTCATCGCCCGGGCGATCATCAGCTGGGTCAATCCCGATCCCTACAATCCGATTGTCCGCTTCCTGCACAACGCCACCGATCCGGTGCTCAACCGCATCCGGAGGGTTCTGCCGCTGCATTTCGGCGGCTTCGATTTCACTCCCATCGTGCTGCTGCTGGCGCTCGAGGTCGGCCGGCAGCTGCTGGTGGGGCTGATTCTGTCGCTCGGGTCCATGGGAGGATACTGATGACCATATCTCCCATGGATATCCAGCAGCACCAGTTCAAAACCCGACTGTTCGGCTACGATACCGCCGGCGTCGACCACTTCCTCGAGATGGTGGCCGATCAGCTGGAACGGCTCTACCGCGAACACCAGGAACTCAAGGAGGAGCTGGCCCGTACGCGCACCGAACTCAAGCGCATGCAGGAACGCGAGTCGACCCTGAAGGAGACCCTGGTCACCACCCAGAAGATGGTCGACGGCATCCGCGAGAACGCCCGCAACGAGGCCGACATCATACTCACCGACGCCGAACTGAAGGCCGAACGCATCGTGCGCGACGCCGAGGAGCGTCGCGTGCAGCTGATCAACGAGATCCAGGAGATCAAGCGGCAGAAGATCTCCTTTGAAACCTCCCTGCGGGCCCTGGTCGAAAGCCACATGCGCCTGCTCGATCTCGAAGTGGTCGAGGTGCGTCGCGAACGGGAGGAAGAAAATCTGCTTGATGAGCCGCTCCCCTTTGATGATGCCGCCACACCGCTGATCGAACCGGTCGACGGCCAGGAATCATGATCTGCCTGAGCGAACACCCTGAGGGCGCCGTGGTGGCCGTCCTGGCGCAGCCGCGCGCCAGCCGCAATGCCGTTGTCGGCCTGCAGGGTGAAGAGCTCAAGGTCGCCCTGACATCCCCCCCGGTCGATGGCGCCGCCAACAAGGCCTGCATCCAGTTTCTCGCCAAACTGTTCAGGCAGCCGAAATCGTCGGTGCGTATCCTCTCGGGCGAGACCTCCCGCCACAAACGCATCCTGCTCGAAGGGGCCGCAGTTTCCGATGTGGCCGCGGTTCTTGAACCGCTGATCTAGACTCCATCACATCCTGAAACAAAAGCGGGGAGCCGAATGGCTCCCCGCTCTTTGTCGACCATGACAACTGCCCTGTCAGAAAGTATGGCAGTCGTCGCACTGGGCGCGCCCCTTGTCGGCGTGGCGCTTGTGCAGGTCCTGTGACTTGTCGTAGTTCTTGCCGCCGTGGCAGTTGTTGCACAGGCCGTTGCTGGTGGGCGGTTCTACGAAGCCGGTCGGTTCGCCGCCGTGGCAGCCGTTGCAGTCGAGCTTCATCCCCTCGGCATGTTTTTCATGCATCTGCTGCCAGCCCATGCTCTTGGAGCCGTGGCACAGGGTGCAGCTTTTGACCTTGGCCGGCCAGGTGTGGTAGCCGAGCTGGTCAAAGGGCATGCGCAGCTGGCTGTTGCCGCTGCCGTCGTGGCAGTCGCTGCAGTTCAACGCCGCCGACTTGGGTTCCACGCCGTGGTTGAGCAGCTGGAAGGTGTCGGTGGTAACCCACTCGTAGGCGGTGTTGGCGGCATAGCCCATGTTGACCAGGCCGTTCTGGATCGCCTTGACCACGTCGCCGCTCCCCTTGAGATACTCGAAGGTGTCCAGGGCGATCAGGCGATGGTCAGAGACGGTCTTGGGCTGGTCGGCGGTCTTGTACTTGAACGGATAGATCTTGCTCGCTCCCTGGTAGAAGCCCCCCAGCGGCCGCGACGTCGGCCAGGTGTCCCGCTCGGGGTCATAGGTGAGCAGGGCGTCGTCGCCGAGCAGGTAGTTGTCGCTGGTACGGTTCCACCACAGGTAGTCGGGAACCAGGTTCTGGCCCGTGGTGAGGTGCGGATGGCCCGGTCCGGAGGCGCCGTCAGCAGGGCTGCCGTCATGATGGAAGCGCCAGTCGCGATGGGTTTCGGTCGCCACCTTGGCGTAGGTGGGGATATGACAGGTCTGGCAGGCGACCCGATCGACGTGCAGGTTGATCTTGCTGGTGCTGTGGCCGTTGCTGCCGTCCTTGCCGGCGTGGCAGGTGGTGCAGGCCACCTCGGCGCCGCGCGAGGGATCATCGGTCGGCCGCAGGTCGGAGCCCTTGCCGATCACCTTGTGGTTGTTGAAGACATGGCAGCTCTGGCAGGCCTTGTCGCCGCCGGAGGTGCTCATGTGGATGTCGAAGGAGGCGTCGCTGTTGGCGATCAGTTCCATCGACAGGTCGCCGCGCTTGACGGCGTTGCCGCCGCCGGCGTTGGCATGGCACTTCAGGCAGCTGGTGCGGGTCGGCTTGCCGATGTTCTGCACATAGCCGTCCAGGGTCGCCTGCGGGGTTCCCTCGGGCGGTCCCATGCTGCCGTCGGCCAGGCGAACGCGCGCCAGGGCATACTCGCCGTTGTGACACATCAGGCAGTCGATGTTTTCCAGGCCGGCCTGGGGGTCGTCCGGGCGCAGCCCCCGACCGACGTGGCAGCTGCCGCACACCGGCCAGTCGCCGAGAATGTTGATGCAGTAGCTGTTGACGGCGTTGGTCAGTTTGCCCTGCTGGGTGCCGGGCTGGTTGACCATGTCGGCAGCGAGGCCGAGCCAGCGGTAGTGGGTGGATGAGGCCACGGCATTGGCCTGGTTCGGGTGGCAGGCGATACAGGCCGAGGGATAGTCGGACCAGGTCAGGCTGGCATGCCCGCCGCCACCGCCGCCACCGCCGCAGCCTTCGTCGACGCTGCCGTCGCAGTTGTTGTCGACGCCGTCGCCGCAGATCTCGGCGGCGCCGGGATGAATGGAAGGATCGTTGTCGTTGCAGTCCTGGCTGCTGTCGTAGCCATCGCCGTCGTTGTCGACCGGGCCACCGCCGCCGCTGGCGACATTGACGTAGTAGTTCTCCTCTCTCTTGTTGTCGTCCTTGTCCTCGATCTTGACCTTGAAGCGCCAGTCGCCGGTTTTGGCCGAGGAGGAGAGGCGATAGTCATACTTGTATTGACCGTCGCCGACTTTGGTCATTTTGGCCTTGTCAACCTTGCGGGCACCGGTCGGGTCATAGACGCTGACCTCGGCCTTGTCCACTTCTTTCACCAGCTTGCCGTCCTTATAGCGGGCGGTCACCGAGAGTTTGACCGTCTCGCCCGGCGCGTAGGTCGTTTTGTCGCTGCTGATGGTCAGGCGAATCTCTCGGTCGTGGTCGTCGGCCACGACTACCGGCGCCGCCAGGAGTAGGGCCAGGCCGGTGGCCAGAATGCTGAACAACAGTTTTCGGATTCTCATCTGTGTGCCTCCGCGTGTGGTTTGCCGGACTCGGGGATCCGGGCGGGTTTGCCGACTGAAGATCGCACCTCCTTCCATGGGATACCGGCCAGCGGCCGGGGGGGGCGTTGACCCGGTTTTCCCAATGGCAAGGCATGTTCCACACGGACATTCAGATATTTGAAGTTATTGAATTTTATTGGTTTTTATGGCAACTGTTGGAAAAACAACAGGAAATTTCATCTTGTGGCGAAAGGGTCTGCCAGCGGTGGAGATGAAGAGGTGGGTGAACTGACCCGGGGGTGTGGGCGGTGGTACTCACAGTTTGGGGCGGGCGGCTCTGTAATCCCCCGCGCCCTTGACATTTTTCGGAGGGCTCATTAGATTGTCGCCCGAATCCACCGGAGGAGGTCGGTCATGCCCCTTTACGAATATCGCTGTGACAGTTGCGGGCTCGAGTTCGAGGCCCGGCAGAAGTTTTCCGACGCGCCACTGACCGAGTGCAAATCCTGCGGCGGCCCGGTGCAGAAGCTGATTTCCCGCAGCGGCTTTGCCCTGAAAGGAGGCGGCTGGTATGCCCAGGGCTACAGCAACGGCGGCAATGGCAAGTCGGACAGCTGCGCCTCGGCGGGCAAGAGCGAGGCCTGCGGCGGCTGCCCCAAGGCGGCCAACGCCTGATTCGGGTTCAGAAACATCATCCCCGGTCTTTCGACCGGGGATTTTTTTTGCCTTTTAGCCGGAAACGACTCCGGCAGGCTTTACACGGGGATGCGGCTTTCCCATAATGCCGCAACAGGTCTGAAACGTTACAACCATTCTTGCATGGGGGAGGTAAGCAACAGTGGCGACCATTATCGACGGCAAGGCCATCGCGGCCAAACTGCGCGGAGAGATTCGCGCCGGGGTTGAGGAACTGAAGGCCAGGGGAATCACCCCGGGACTGGCGGTGGTGCTGGTTGGTGATGATCCGGCCAGCCGGGTCTATGTCTCCATGAAGGAGAAGGCCTGCGCCGAGGCCGGTATCTATTCGGACGAGCACAAGCTGCCCGCCGACACCAGCGAGGAGACCCTGCTGACCCTCATCGAGCAGCTCAACAATGACGAGCGCATCGACGGCATTCTGGTGCAGCTGCCTCTGCCGGAGCAGATCGACGAGTCGAAGATCCTGGAGGCGATCTCGCCGGCCAAGGACGTCGACGGTTTTCACCCCTACAACGTCGGCCGCCTGGCCACCGGCAGCCCGCTCTTCCAGCCCTGCACTCCCTACGGCGTGATGAAAATGCTCGAGGAGATCGGCTGCGACCTGCAGGGCAAGGAGGTCGTGGTCGTCGGCCGCTCAAACATCGTCGGCAAACCGGTGGCGCTCATGTGCCTGGCGCGTCATGCCACCGTGACCCTCTGCCATTCGCGTACCCGCGACCTGGCCGAAGTGGTTGGCCGCGCCGATGTCGTCATCGCCGCAGTCGGCCGCCCCGAGCTGATACGGGGAGAGTGGATCAAGCCGGGCGCCGTGGTGATCGATGTCGGTGTCAACCGCGTCGGCGAAAAGAAACTGGTCGGGGATGTCGAGTTCGAGGCCGCAGGCAAGCGGGCTTCGGCCATCACACCGGTGCCCGGAGGCGTCGGTCCCATGACCATCACCATGCTGCTGTTCAATACTTTGGAGAGCGCCCGTCGGCGGGCCGCCCGCGGCTGAGTCGACCGTCGCGGTTGCGCGGCGGCTGTTTGACCCGACGAAAATGTCTTTGCAAATCGCCGGACCTTGGCCAATAATTGGCGACATCTGCAAAGGAGGCCCCCATGAAGAAAACCCCTCTCAATCGGATTCATCGCGAGCTTGGTGCCCGCATGGTCGATTTCGGCGGCTGGGACATGCCGGTCCAGTACAGCGGCGTCATCGACGAACATCTGGCAACACGGGGCGCCGCCGGCCTGTTCGATGTCTCCCACATGGGGGAGATCGAGGTCCGCGGAGAGAAGGCCCTTGATTTCATCCAGGAACTGACCATCAACGACGCCTCGAAGATGGTCGACGGCCAGGTGCAGTACTCGGCCATGTGCTATCCCCACGGGGGAGTGGTCGACGATGTCACTCTCTACCGATTCGCCGCCGATCGTTGGCTCTTCTGCGTCAATGCCGCCAACATCGACAAGGACTTCGACTGGATGCGCCAGGTCTTCGGTCAGGGTGATTACCCGGGTGTCGATCTGGTCAACCGTAGCGAAGAATTCGCTCAGCTGGCCTTGCAGGGGCCGAAGGCCGAGACGATCCTTGCGAAGCTGACCCAGACCGACCTCAAGGCGATTGCCTACTACCGCTTCGCCGAGGGACAGGTGGCCGGAACCCCGACCATTATCAGCCGTACAGGCTACACCGGTGAGGACGGCTTCGAGCTCTACTTCGCCGCCGGTGCCGCCGAGTCGATGTGGCAGGCGGTGATGGCCGCCGGAGAGCCCGAAGGGCTCAAGCCCTGCGGTCTCGGTGCCCGTGACACCCTGCGCCTTGAAATGAAGTACGCCCTGTATGGTCACGAGATTTCCGCCGAAATCTCACCGCTGGAGGCAGGGCTGGGCTGGATAACCAAGCTCGACAAGCCCTCTTTCGTTGGTCGGGACGCGCTGGTGAAACAAAAAGAGGCGGGCGTCCCGAGGCGCCTGGCGGGTCTGGTCATGACCCAGCCCGGCATCCCGCGGGAAGGCTACCCGGTTTATGACGGTGACCGGCAGGTTGGCGTGGTGACCAGCGGCACCATGTCGCCATCGTTGAAAATCGGCATCGCCCTGGCGCTGGTGACCCCGGAGTGTTCCGGCGTCGGCAAGGAACTGACAATCGGCATTCGCAGCCGCAAGGTCGGTTGCCGGGTCGCCAAGACCCCCTTTGTACGCAAGGACCGGGATTGATTTCCCGGCTGAAACTGCCGCGGTTTTTCGACAAGGAGAGTTGAGATGGAATTTCCCGAGGAATTGAAGTACACCGAGGAACACGAGTGGGTGATGGTCGAAGATGAGGTCGTCACCGTCGGTATCACCGATTTTGCCCAGGACGCCCTCGGAGACGTGGTCTTCGTCGAACTGCCCGAGGTCGGTACCCAGGTCGAAGCCGGCAAGCCCTTCGGCGTTGTCGAATCGGTGAAGGCGGTCTCCGACATCTACGCGCCGGTCAGCGGCGAGGTGGTCGAGGTCAACGAGGAACTGCCCGATTCCCCGGAGCTGGTCAACACCTCCCCCTATGAGGACGGCTGGATGATCAAGATCCGCATGAGCGACCCGGAAGAACTCGACAAACTGCTCGAAGCGGACGCCTACGAGGCGCTGACCGAAGAGGAAGACTGATTCCCGCAACCGGCGGTCTGCCCGCCGGTGCCAGGCGACCGCGCCACGCGGTCGTTCCCCTTTGCCCGTCGCGCAGGCCATGCCGGTTCCACCGGGCATGGCCTGCGTCGTTCCGGGCGTTGATGGAGGTTAGAATGCGTTATCTTCCCCACACCGAAGAGGACATCCGGCAGATGCTGGCTGCCATCGGGGTGAAGAGCGTCGAGGACCTGTTTGTCGAGGTCCCCGAAGCGATTCGCCTGGACCGTCCCCTTGATCTTCCCCCGGCACTCTCCGAGGCCGAGCTGATGAGAGAACTCGATCGGCTGGCCATGAAGAATGCTTCACAAAACTGCTGGAGTTCATTTCTCGGAGGCGGCGCCTACAACCACTTTATCCCAGCCGTTGTCGATCATCTTGCCTCGCGCAGTGAGTTCTACACAGCCTACACCCCTTATCAGCCCGAGATCAGCCAGGGGACTCTGCAGGCAATTTTCGAATACCAGACCCTGATCTGCCGGCTGACCGGTCTCGATGTCGCCAACGCCTCGATGTACGACGGCGCATCGGCTGCCGCCGAGGCGGGCCTGATGGCGGTGCGCGCCACCCGGCGCAAGCGTCTGCTCCTCTCGGCCGGACTGCACCCGGAGTACCGTCAGACCCTTGAAACCTACTGCCGTTATCTCGGCCTCGAGCTGGTAGACGTCCCCCTGGATGCCACCGGCCGCACCGATGTCGCCGCGGTGGAAAGACTGCTCGACGATGCCACCGCCGGCCTGCTTGTCGGTTATCCCAACTTCTTCGGGGTCATTGAGCCACTGGCGCAGCTGGCCGAACTGGCGCACGCGCGCAAGTCTCTGCTGGTGACGGCCACCGCCGAGGCGATCGCCCTCGGGTTGCTCAAGTCGCCCGGCGAGTGCGGCGCCGACATTGCCGTTGGCGAAGGGCAGAGCTTCGGCCTGCCGGTCTCCTACGGTGGCCCCGGCGTCGGCTTTTTCGCCGCCCGCAACAAGGCGGTCCGCTCCCTGCCGGGACGCCTGGTCGGTGAGACGGTCGACGGCAACGGCCAGCGCGGCTTCGTCCTGACGCTGGCGACGCGCGAGCAGCATATCCGTCGGGAAAAGGCGACTTCGAATATCTGTTCCAACCAGGGGCTGTGTGCCCTGATGGTGACCATCTACCTGTCGCTCATGGGGCGGCAGGGCATCCGCGAGGTCGCCGAGCAGAACCTGGCCAAGGCGAACTACGCCAAAGAGGCGATCTGCGCCCTGGATGGATTTGAACCGGTCCACTCGGCGCCGACCTTTAACGAATTTGCCATCCGCTGTCCGAAACCGGCCGCCGAAATTCTCAATGCCCTGGAGAAGGACGGCATCCTCGGCGGCATCGATCTGGGCCGCTATGACGCCGACCGGGCTGACCAGTTGCTGATCTGCGTCACCGAGCAGAACAGTCGCGCGCAGATCGACCGGCTGGTCGCAGGACTGAAAGGAGGTGCGGCATGAGTCGCGTCGGAACCCGTGGTCTGGTGCTGAACGAGAAGCTGATCTTCGAGGTCTCGACCCCCGGCCGCAAGGGCTACAGCCTGCCTGAGTTGGACGTGCCGCCGGCCAGTCTGCCCGAGGAACTGGTGCGCGAGGATGTCGACGGCTTCCCCGAACTTTCCGAAGTCGATGTCGTGCGTCACTTTACCCGCCTGTCGACCTGGAACTACGGGGTCGACTCCGGCTTCTATCCGCTGGGCAGCTGCACCATGAAGTACAACCCCAAGGTCAACGAGGTTGCCTGCCGCCGGCCCGGCCTTGTCGATCTGCACCCGGCGGCGCCGGAACACCTCAGCCAGGGGGCGCTGGAGCTGATGTACCAGCTGCAGAACGATCTGGCCGAGATTTCCGGTTTTGCCGCTGTCACGCTGCAGCCGGCTGCCGGGGCGCACGGTGAACTGACCGGCATTCTCATGATCAGGGCTTTGCTCGAAGCACGCGGCGGCGGCAGGACAAAGGTACTGATCCCCGATACCGCCCACGGCACCAACCCGGCCACGGCCGCCCTGTGCGGCTTCGAGGTTGTGCCGATCGCCAGCGGCGACCAGGGGGTGCTGACCCCCGAGGTGGTGCGGCAGCACATGGATGACAGCGTCGCCGGTCTGATGGTGACCAATCCCAACACCCTGGGGCTGTTT
>RFIO01000171.1 GCA_003695205.1 Deltaproteobacteria bacterium | reverse complement strand
GAGCTGTTTGCCAAAATCCGTAGCCAGTTCCCCCAGGTGCAGATCCATTCCCTGTCGGCGGCGGAAATCGTTCACCTGGCCAAACTGTCGGAATTGACGGTGGAACAATGCCTGCGCCGCCTGCAGGCGGCGGGGCTAAAGTCGTTGCCGGGAGCCGGCGCTGAAGTGCTGGTCGACGAGGTGCGCCAGAAGATATCCCCCAACAAAATCGGCTGGCGGCAGTGGGGTGAGGTGATGGAGACGGCGCACCGGCTCGGGATGCGCTCGACCGCCACCATGATGTTCGGCAGCGCCGAGGGACCGGAGGACATCGTCGAACATCTGCTGCGGATCAGGGATATCCAGTCACGCACCGGTGGGTTTACCGCCTTCATCCCCTGGACCTTCCAGCCGGACAATACCGAATTGGGGGGAGAGAAGGTTGGCGGCGTCCCCTACCTGAAGGTGCTGGCCTTGTCGCGTGTGGTTCTCAATAATATCGACAATATCCAGGCCAGCTGGGTGACCCAGGGAGCGCGCATGGCCCAGGTGGCCCTCTTCTTCGGCGCCAACGACCTGGGCGGCACCATGCTGGAGGAGAATGTCGTCGCCGCCGCCGGTGTTACCTTCCGCATGAGCCGGGAGGAGATCATCGAACTGGCGCGCGATGCCGGATTCATCCCGGCCCGGCGCACGACGGAATACGAGATTCTGGAAGAGTATTGAATGGGGATCAAAGCGACCACGAAGTCACGAAGAACACGAAGAACCACTATCTGGGCTTTCTTCGTGAACTTTGTGCCTTCGTGGTTGCCTTGGGGGGCTTTATGACCTATCTACGCAAGAACATTGCCGAAATGGCCGGATATGTTCCGGGATTCCAGCCGCAGGAGGAGGGCTGGATCAAGCTGAACACCAACGAAAATCCCTATCCGCCCTCACCGAAGGTGGTGGAGGCGATACGCGCGGAACTGGGCAGCGACGGTGCCGGCTTGCGCGTCTATCCGGATGCCGCCAGCCGGCGTATGCGCCAGATTGCGGCCGACCTTTACGGCGTGCCGGTGGAGTGGGTGATCAGCGCCAACGGCTCTGACGAACTGCTCAACAATCTGATCCGCGCCTGCGTCGGGGAAGGGGAAGAGGTCGGGTATGTCCATCCTTCCTACTCCTACTACGGCACCCTGGCGGCGATCCAGGGAGCGCGGGTGCGCACCTTCGGTCTGAACGCCGATTCCCGCATCGCCGATTTCCCCGAGCGCTATGAAGGGCGGCTCTTCTTTCTCACCAGTCCCAATGCGCCCCTCGGCTTCGCCTTTCCGCTGAGCTACATTGCAGAACTGGCCGGACGCTGCGACGGCCTGCTGGTGGTCGACGAGGCCTATGTCGAT
>RFIO01000170.1 GCA_003695205.1 Deltaproteobacteria bacterium | reverse complement strand
CGCCCGGATGCTCATCAAGCAGGGGCGCTACGGCAAATACCTGGCCTGCAGCGCCTACCCCGACTGCCGCAACATCCAGCCGCTGGTCAAGCCCAAGGGGCTGGGCATCACCTGTCCCGCCTGCAACGAGGGCGAACTGATGGAGAAGACCAGCAAGCGCGGCAAGATCTTCTATTCCTGCGGCGCCTATCCCAGGTGCAAGTACGCCCTCTGGGACCGGCCCGAGGCGGTCCCCTGCCCGCAATGCGGTTCCTCCATTACGACCGTCAAGACCACCAAGCGCTACGGAACCGTACGCCGTTGCCCCAACGAGGGGTGTGACTGGCAGGAGACTCTCGAGGCGCCGGCCAAAGCGGACAAATGAGTTCCGGCAACGGAACAGCTGAACCTGTACGCGTCATCGGCGGCGGGCTGGCAGGCACCGAGGCAGCCTGGCAGCTTGCGACACGCGGCGTCCCGGTGCGCCTGTTCGAAATGAAGCCGCACAGGAAAAGCCCGGCGCACCAGTCGGACCTGCTGGGTGAGCTGGTCTGTTCCAACAGCCTGCGCGGTGCCGCCCTGACCAACGCCGTCGGCCTGCTCAAGGAGGAACTGCGCCTGGCCGGCAGCCTGTTCATGCGCTGTGCCGACGCCTGCGCCATCCCGGCCGGCGGCGCCCTCGCCGTCTCGCGCGACGATTTCGCCGCCGCCATCACCGCGGCCGTGGCTGACCACCCCCTGATCGACCTGGTACACGAGGAGGTTACCGGCCTGCCGGAAGCGGGCCTGACCATCGTTGCCAGCGGCCCGCTGACCAGCGATGCCCTGGCCGAGGAGATCGCCGCCCTGACCGGGCATGACAGCCTCTACTTCTACGACGCCATCGCCCCCATCGTCGAGGCCGACTCCATCGACATGTCGAAAGCCTGGCGCGCCTCGCGCTACGACAAGGGGGAGGCCGACTACATCAACTGTCCGCTGGATCGGGAGACCTACCTGAAGCTGGTTGCCGAACTGGTGGCGGCCGAGAAGGTGCCGACCCGCGATTTCGAAAGGGCGATCCACTTCGAAGGCTGCATGCCGATCGAAGTGCTGGCCGAGCGCGGCGAGATGACCCTCGCCTTCGGCCCCTTCAAGCCGGTCGGACTGCCCGACCCGCGCACCGGCAGGGAGCCCTTCGCGGTGGTGCAGCTGCGTCAGGATGACCGCCACGGCCAGCTCTACAACCTGGTCGGCTGCCAGACCAAGCTGACCTGGCCGGAACAGCGCCGCATCTTCCGCATGATTCCTGGACTGGAGCAGGCCCGCTTCGCCCGTCTCGGCAGCATGCATCGCAACACCTTCATCAACGCGCCGCGCTGTCTCGGTCCTTTTCTGCAGGCCCGAAACGCGTCCCACCTGCTGTTCGCCGGCCAGATCACCGGGGTCGAAGGCTATGTCGAGTCGGCCGCCTGCGGCTGGCTCGCCGGCCTGTTCGCCGCCGCTCTGGCCATGGGCGACAGCCCGACAGCACCGCCTCCGACCACCGCCCTCGGCGCTTTGCTGAGCCACCTGCAGCACAGTCCGGCCGACTCCTTCCAGCCGATGAATATCACCTACGGCCTGTTCCCGCCGCTGCAAAAACGCCTTCGCAAGCGCAGCGAAAAGCGCCTGGCGCTGGCCCGGCGCGCGCTCGACGACCTGCGCATCTGGCTGGGTCTGGCAGCCGAGCGTGCCCCCGAAAACTGACCCTGCAAGGTAAATACTTGTCTTTCAAGTATTTTCTGGCTATTGTTCTATATTACCGGGACTGACTGCCACCAGATCCCGGTTGAACAGGGGGGACATGGCTGATGGAACCCGCATCATAGCCGATCCCGTCGAGATGCTCGACACCCTGAGAGAGTTCTCTTTTATCAGGGACTACCACCTCGCCGTCTTCTGCGGATCGGAGCTGATCGCCAAACGGGGCGACCGCACGCGCATGTGCGGCCTGTTCGGTGAGCACTGGCTCTGCGTCGAATCCTGCCGCAAGACCTACATCGACGAAAGCACCCGCGCCCTTGAGAATTGCCGCTCACGCATCTTCCGCTGCGCCACCGGCCTGCTCAATTTCGTCATCCCCTTCAAGGACCTGCAACAGAACGATTGCCTACTGCTCGGCGGCGGCGTACGCGAGAAGTTCATCGACCTGGAACAGCTCGAACGCGTGGCGCGCGAACGCAAGATCAACGGCATCTATTTCCTCGACGAGTGGGAACGCCTCCCCTGCGCCACCCGGCTCGAGGTCCAGAAGGTCATCGACAACATCTACGGCATCATGCCCCTGCTTGGACGGGACAACTACTACGCCCGGGCCTACGAGCGCACCGTCGACCTGATCAATACCGTCTCCGACCTGGGGCCCGAAATCGACCGCTCCAGCAGCGTCGACCAGGTGCTGGAACTGCTCAGCGAAACCCTGACGGTCATGTTCGGCGTGCCGCGCATCGCCATTCTCTACCCGCAGGGGAACCGGCAGCAGCTGGTCCTCAAGGGGCTGCTCGGCCTGGAGAACGGCGCCATCCGCCTCGGACACAAGCGCAGCGGCGAGCTGCTTCGCCAGCGCAGCCACCGGATCCTGGTGCTGCGGGGCGAGAAACTGAAGCAGCTCTTCCCCTATCTCGACACCGACCATCTCACCTGCCTTCCGCTGGTGGTCGACGGCCGGCTGATCGGTTTCCTCGCCCTGTTCGACATCGAACTGGCCAGCCGCGACCTG
>RFIO01000169.1 GCA_003695205.1 Deltaproteobacteria bacterium | reverse complement strand
GGACAAGCTCAAGCAGAGCAACCAGATGCTGCTGGAGCTGTCCATCACCGACCCGCTCACCGGCCTGAACAACCGGCGCTCGATGATGGAGGTTCTGGAAAAGGAATTCGATCGACACAGGCGGTCAGGCGCCCGCATCGGCCTGGTGATGATCGACATCGATCACTTCAAGAAGGTCAACGACACCTACGGCCACCAGAAAGGGGATGTGGTGCTGCAGGGGTTGGCCACCCTGCTCAAGCGCCACCTGCGTCAGTACGACACCGCCGCCCGCTTCGGCGGCGAGGAATTCGCCCTGATCCTGCCGGAAACCGACCTCGAGGAAGCCGCGCGCGTGGCCGAGCGCCTGCGCCGGGCCGCAGAAAATCTCAGCTTTGACAAGATCCCCGGCCTGCAGATCAGCGCAAGCCTCGGCGTCGCCTGCTTTCCCGGCGAAGGCATCGACACCCCGGACGATCTGATCCGCGAGGCCGACTACGCCCTCTACAACGCCAAGCGCCACGGCCGCAACCGGGTCGAGCGCGCCGAGGGCTGAATCCCCCTCAATTTCGTGGTCTGAAAACGATATCGTCGTACCATGCCCGCACCCGGCCACCGGTGCCGTCACCGTCGGTCATGATGGCAATGGCGCCGACCTCGGGAGGATCTTCGCCGAAGGCCCTGCGGTAGTCGGCGACGATATCACGCTCCTCCTCCAGCCACTGCCCGGCCCGGTCATTGTCTGATTCCACCGCAATCATCACCGACCTTTCCGTGTACAGGCTGGGAAGAAAGCCCCCCCGCGGCAGCCGGTTGGCCCAGATGTAGTTGAGCGCCCGCGTCAGGGGCGGAAACCAGTGTGGAAAGACCACATAGATACGTGCCGGGTAGTCGTCGCCTGCCCGGCTGCGGGCATCGCCTTTGGGATGGACCGCTTCGATCTTCCAGCGCCAAGAGAGGATCGGCGTCTCGTTCGGGTCGAAGGAGACATTGCAGACCAGGGCGCTGGCAGTCCCCCTGGCCTCGGCCTGCAGCACCTTCCCCTGCCGGGCATCCTCGATGATGCGGTAGTCGGTAACGCCCTGAAACACCTTGGGCTGCCAGCAGGAGGAGAGTCCCTGTTCGAAATCGTCGATCACCTGCACCGGCGCAGCGCCGAGCAAAAGCGGCACCAGCAGCAGAAGCGCAAGTCTATCCCAGGAGCAGGCCATTGTGTTCCCTGCGGCTTTCCCGCTCATTGATCACGCGGATGGCGGAGACGCCGTCGAGCGGACAGCGGGTTTCACAGATACCGCAGCCGATGCAGCGTTCGGCAATGACGCGCGGCTGCTTCAGGGTCTTCACCCTGCCGTTGACCAGCACCTGGCGCTGGTCGAAGACAATCGCCTTTTCCGGGGTCGGGCAGTGTTCTTCGCACACCAGACACTCCTCGCCCCGGGCATAGGGGAGACAGGTGCGCTGGTCGATGGCCGCAAGACCGATGACGAAGGTCTTCTTGGCCGCCGGCTCCAGGCGTTTGATGGCGCCGGTGGGACAGACCTGGCCGCACAGGGTGCAGTTGTATTCGCAGTAGCCGTGCCGTGCCACCACCAGCGGGGTCCAGAGACCAAAGGGACCGGCCTGCAGCAGCGCCGGCTGCAACGCCTGACCGATGCAGACCTTTAGACATTCGCCACAGCGGATGCAGCGCCGGAGAAATTCCTCTTCGGCCACCGCTCCGGGCGGCCGGATCAGGTAAGGATTCTGCTTGGCGGCCGGAGGCGCCAGGGCGGCCACCGGTGCCGCCAGCGCGCCCGCGGCCATGGAGGTGACCAGTTGCCGGCGGCCGACATCGACACCGGTTCCGGCCGGGGCACCCGGGGCGAACCGGACCTTTTCCGCCGGGCAGTAGTCGGTGCAGTCGAAACAGCGGATGCACTCCGAGCCCCGATGGCCGACCGTGTCGGTGGCCGCCATGCGGCAGGAGCTGGTGCACAGGGCGCAGCCGCCGCACAGTTCCGCCGGCTCACGCCGCACCAGGGCATGACGGGCACAGAGTC
>RFIO01000168.1 GCA_003695205.1 Deltaproteobacteria bacterium | reverse complement strand
GGCAATGGTGTTGATTCCTGGGAGCAGGAAGCGATCGGCAGGGTCGAGACGGCCCTGAGCTCGAGTGTACGGGTGTCGGCGGAACAGCGCCTGGCCTACAGTGATGGCACCATCGACAGGGACGCGACCCTGCACATTCATCCCCGTTCCATCGATCCCCTTGCCGGTTCGGCGCAGCTGG
This sequence comes from Deltaproteobacteria bacterium, assembly GCA_003695205.1. GTDB lineage: Bacteria > Desulfobacterota > Desulfuromonadia > Desulfuromonadales > Geothermobacteraceae > Geothermobacter. The sequence continues at coordinate 823 of RFIO01000168.1, read as the reverse complement.
TCCAGCAGTCCAGGGGAACAAGCCTCCGGTCGACCACGACGCTGCGCGGCGAGTTCAGTACCCGGTATCGGCTTCGCAACACTGTCGAGCTCGTCTACGATCTGGTTGAAGGGGATTTTCGCAGCGATGACCAGGTACTCCTGAAGCATCGCCTGGACTACGATGGCCGGGTTTTCGATGTCCGCATGGAAAACGACCTGACCAAGGGCAGTATTTCCGGCCAGGGTGTGGCTCAGGGCGGCCTGATTCAATCGGGGGCCTTCGGAAGTGCCGACTGGACCTACCAGCATACGACGTCGATGAGTTATTCCCCCGGGCGCGCCTGGGAAGTGACCGGGGACATCGACTATCTCTGGCAGAAGGGGGATGCCGGCTCCAACAGTGACCTCACTCTTGAAGAGTCGGTGGCCTATAATTTCTACACGGTCAATGGCCTGGTGCGAAGAATCGGCCTGCTCAAGCAGGAGGCTCTCTATCAGCGCTTCCAAGGCAGCAACGGCGAGGTTCTTGATGCCAGCCGGTACAGTCTTCTGGCCGAATACTATCCCACCCGTCGCATCCTTCTGGGCGCCGAGCTCAAATACAATATCCCCGTTGCCGGTGATGGCAGCGTCACGACATCCCTTGTGGCAGCGGCCAATTTCGAAAAATTGCAGCTGCGGCTGGAGTACGGCTATGGTACAAGTGACGATGCCGACGAGCAGCGCTGGGAAGTGAACGTGCGCAAGATCTTCTGACCGCCTCGCACTCTTTTGGATCCCTTCGGATTGACATGATGGACCTTTCGGTCGTCGTTCCCATCTACAACGAAAAAGATAACCTC
>RFIO01000167.1 GCA_003695205.1 Deltaproteobacteria bacterium | reverse complement strand
TCGGCGGATCAGGCGACGACACCCTGACCGGCGGCATCGGTGCCGACACCTTCCGCTGGGAACTGGGAGACCAGGGGAGTGCCGGCTCCCCCGCGATCGATACCGTGACCGACTTCGATCCGGCCGCTACGACCTCAGGTGGCGACACCCTCGACCTGCGCGACCTGTTGCAGGGCGAAGATCAGCTGCTTGACAATCTGGGTGACTACCTGCACTTCGAACAATCAGGCAGCGATACCATCGTCCACGTCAGCAGCAGCGGTGGTTTTGCCAGCGGCTACGTCCCGGGTGCGGAAGACCAGACCATCGTGTTGCAGAATGTCGATCTGACCAGTGGATTCACCGATGATCAGCTGATCATCCAGGATCTGCTAAACAAAGGCAAACTTCTGACCGATTAGTACGGTAAGGACACAAAGCCCGGCCGGGGCTCATCCCGGCCGGGCAAAAAGGAAGCTCATGCCCTACGTCAAACGGGACAGCGAAGGAAGAATTGCCGCCATCAGCCTGGATGAACAGGCCGGCTTTGAGCCGTGCGACAATTCGGATGAACTGGAGACTTTCTGCGCCAGCCTTCGAACCGAAAGCTCTGAACTGGCCGCGACCGACCTGCCCCTGGTCCGGGTTCTTGAGGACCTGATCCACCTGCTGATCGACAAACAGGTGATCCGTTTTACCGACCTGCCTGCCCCGGCACAACAAAAGCTGCTGGAGCGCCGCAACCTCCGTACCAGCCTGAAGAACAGCCTGCAACTGCTGCAGGACGATCAGCAGGGCATTCTCTAAATCAGCCGTTTCTCCTCTGCAAACCCCGGTGCCATCAGAAACTACTGCCCCAGCCTGATACCCGGCCCGGTCAGCCCGTCCACTCCCAGAGAGAGCAGCATCGTGCGTTCCTCGGCCGTCTGCACCCCCTCGGCAAGGACTTTCAAACCGATGGCATGACAGGTCGTACAAAGACCGCGGATCAGGGCCTGATTGCCCTGATGGGTATCGACATCCGCAACCAGGGATGCATCCAACTTGGCGAAATCGATGCCGACATCATGCAGCCAGCCAATGCGCCCCAGGTGATTGCCCAGATGCTCGACACCGATGTGGCACCGAAAAGGTTTCAGTTCGGCACAAAGCATCTTGAATTCATGAAGATGCCGCACAGCCGCTGTCTCAGGCATTTCGATCCACAGCCGGGCGCGTACATCCTCATCACACTCCCGCAACAGGGCGGACAGTTCATCCCTGAACACAGGGTCACACAACGACTCGGATGACATGTGAATACCAATCCTCCGGTCAAGGCCGACGAGATTTTGGAGAGCTTCGCGCAGAACGAGCAGGTCAAGGCGCGGCAGCAGGCCCAACCGCGCCACCCAGGGCAAAATTGCGGCCGCTGACTGCCATTCATCTTCGATACGCACCCTGACCGGGCATTCCTCGTACATCAGGGCACCCGACCGATCGACAACGGGATAGCTTGCCAGGCGTACATTCAACGGCTGCAGAGCCGACTGAAGAGCAGTACGCCAGCCGGCAAGCCCCTTAATACCCGAAGAAGCCTGGCCAGTAGAGGCAAGTCGGAGCGCAAGCCCCCCCGAGCGTTCAGCCTCGATCAGTGCACCATCAGCACGGGCAAGGACCTGGGAGGCAACTTCGCCCAGCCCGGCGGAAGTGGCCCCCACAGCCATTTCAAGTTTCGTATCCAGCGAACAGTCGTTAACCGCCAGGTGAAGTTCGGCGGAAAGAAGTTGTGCCAAATTCTCAAGATCAGCGTTACCGGGGGCCAACAGACCGAAATCGGCCCCGGATAGACGGCCGGCGAACCAGCCATCCCTCTCATCGACCAGGGATGAAAGCCGTTCGCCGATGCGCGACAGCAGTTGGTCGACCGTCTCCCAGCCGAAGGCAACATTCAGCTGGTCGAGTCGGCAGATACGGCCGAGCGCGAACTTGACTCCTCCTGCACTTTCATCGGCCAGTTGCGCCCGCAGCCGGCTCAGAAAAGCCGTCCTCGTCAGAAGACCCGTAAGGGGATCATGCTGAAACTGGACCTGAAGCTCTTCAAGGCGAAGGGCTTCTTCCTCCAGCATGGTGCGCACCCTTGTGGCCATGGTGTTCATGGCGTCGGTCAGATTTCTGAATTCCCGTGTTCTGGGCACATCAACGGTGATGAACCTGCGGCCGGCAATGGCATTGGCCTGCTCGATAACCCGGTCCAGGGGACGGGTGACCCACCGAAGCAGCAGGCTCCCGAGAATCCCGCAGACCATCGCACCAAGTCCGAACCACCACGCCAGCCTGCGCGCTTCATCCCAGAGGCTCAGGTAGGCGAACCGGGCGTCACTCTGCAGAATCAGGTCCCCAAAAACGTTCCAGCCATCCTGGATGGAAATCCTCGCTACATCTACCTCGAGGGGGAAAAACCGTTCAAACCAGGCTGGGACTGGCATCTCAATAACAGGATTCGACCGTTCAACCAGAATCGTACCATCCGGTGCAACCAGCTTGATAGCGCGGTAATGACCGCTGTCAAACTGGGCCCCCACAAGCAGCTCCAGGGTGCCTTTATCCTTCGCCATTTGAGACAGGCTCAGCGCAAGAGCAGCGGCGTTATCCTGGTTCTGGATGGTCAGCTGACGATGGATGTAATCCCGGGCGCTGAGCAGGCTGATAAAACAAGTTCCGCCAAAGGATATGAGCATGACCACCAGAATGGCCAACCACAGCTGTCGCGTCAGTGTCATGGTTCATGCCCCTTTCCTGTCATGGAAAGCATCGTTCCGATGCCCTCATCCTCCATGCGAAGGATGACGTCCTTCCAGTGACTAAGGCGGTCAGAGGGATCGTCAACACGAAAATCGGCGCCTGCGACCCAGAGAGATTGAAGGTTGAAGCTGAAGACAGGCGTCAGATCGCGACGTTGGTCCGCCGGCAGCACTTCACCGGCAAGGCTGTCAAGAATCCACGGCACCTTGCCACCTTCAGGATAGTAACCAACAACCATGTGTGCGCGTGTTGCGCGGCCTTCGATAACAGCACGGACATAGATCAGACGCAGCCGATCTTCAGCAACACCGCTCAACAGCAGCGTGACATACTTGGCCAGGGCGAAATCCTCGCAATCTCCTTTGCGAATCCCCAGAGATTCAAGCGGAGTCGCCCAGTAATCCCGCCGTTGCCAGACATCGGGATCTTCACCGTAATGGATACGCCGGTTGAAAAAATCATTGACCAGGACCAGCCGCCGGATCCTGCCGGCCGAAGAGGCATCCTGAATCAGTTTTTGCCATGCCGTGACGGCACGTGTACCTTGCGAACCATATCGCTGTTCAGCAACCCTTGTCAGGCGACCGAAATCAACCTGCAGGGCCAGAACGCACCAGCAGCCGAACATCAGCCAGATGCCCAGGATAAATACAGGGAAAGGAAAACTGTCTTTTGC
>RFIO01000166.1 GCA_003695205.1 Deltaproteobacteria bacterium | reverse complement strand
TCTTCTGTCTCCTGCCTAGTTCCGCAGCGGCTTGCCCTTTTTCAGCATGTGCTGGATGCGCTCGGCGGTCTTCTTCTGCATGCACAGCTTCAGGAAGGCTTCGCGCTCGAGCTTGAGCAGGTAATCCTCCGAGATCGGCGTACCGGCCGGGACGTCACCACCGCAGATGACATCGGCAATGACGCCACCGAGGAACTGCTCATACTCGGTGACAAAGCCGCCCTTCTGCATGTTCCACAGCTGGCTCTTGATGCTGGCGGCGATGGAACGACCGGGGGCAGGCAGGTTCTCCACCGGCCGCGGCGGGCGGTAGTTGACCGCCAGGGCCAGGGCCTTCTGCTTGGCGTCGGCGATCAGCCGGTCGCGGTCCATGGTGACCGAATCGCCGCGACGCAGGTAGTTCATGCCGTACATCTCCATGGCGCCCATCGACACCTTGGCCATGCCGATCTGCTGGAAATGCTTGAAGATAAAAGGCGTCACGTCGGTGCCGTTGGTCTGGGCCAGTTCTACGGCGCGCAGACACATCTCCTTGGTACCGCCGCCGGCCGGAATGAGGCCGACGCCGATCTCGACCAGGCCCATGTAGGTTTCGGCATGGGCAACCACCGCGTCGGCGTGCAGGGTGTATTCGGCACCGCCACCCAGGGTCATGCCGAAGGGAGCTACGACAGTCGGAACCTTGGCGTACTTGAGGGCCATGGTCGCCTTCTGGAACTGGCGCACCATCAGGTCGATATCCTCAAAGGCCCCTTCGGCCAGGGCCACCGCAAGCAGCATCAGGTTTGCGCCGACGGAGAAATTCTCCCCCTGGTTGCCGACCACCAGGGCGACACCCTCGCTCTCGGCCCGCTTGACCGCCTTCTGGGTCATGGCAAGGATATCGCCGCTGATGCTGTTCATCTTGGAGTGGAACTCAAGACAGAAGACGCCGTCACCAATGTCGTGCAGTGATGCCCCGCTGTTCTTCTCCACCAGGCCGCCGCTGCGACGGACAATCTCGAGATCGATACAGCCGGTTGGAAGTTCCTGCACCTTGTACTGGCGGCTGGCCAGATCGAAGTATTCGCGTTGGCCGGCATCGTTGTAACGGTAGAAGGACTCGATCCCTTCCAGCCCTTCGGGGACGGCCACACCATCTTTTTTGGCCCGCTCGACGAAGGCGGCTACACCGATGGCGTCGAACATCTCGAAGGGGCCGATTTCCCAGTTGAAACCCCACTTCATGGCGTTGTCGACATTGACAACGTCGTCAGCGATCTCGGGAATCCTGTTGAAGGTGTAAATCAGGGTGTCCCGCAGGGTGCGCCAGGCGTATTCGGCGCCGACATCCTTGCCGTTGACCACTTCGCGCACCTTGCGCGCC
>RFIO01000165.1 GCA_003695205.1 Deltaproteobacteria bacterium | reverse complement strand
TATCTTTAACGGATTTCTTCGGCCTGCGAGAATCGAGAAAGACTGCGTCACGGACCGCGCACCACTCGTTACTTCGTTTTTGGCCTTTTCGGACCTCTCGCCACCCGCCACTCGCCACGGGTTTTAAATTACAGGTCTTGCTTTCCGTCCGTGTCTTTCCGTGCTTTCCGTGGCCAGATAAAAGGTTTTTGCTTTTTCGACTTCCGACTTCTACTTTCTCAACTCAATCCCGTAGGCCTTGATCTTCTTGTGGAGGTTGGAACGTTCCATCTCGATGGCCTCGGCGGTGCGGGAAATATTCCAGTCATATTCCTGCAGCTTGCGCAGCAGGAATTCCTTTTCAAATTCTTCCCGCGCCGTACGGAAGGAGGCGTCGCCGTCAAGGGACGCCAGGACGGATTTGTGCCCCTCGTCGCGGGCGCGGACGATACCGGAAGGCAGGTGGGTGCGGGTGATGACCGGATCGGCGACCATGATAACCAGGCGCTCGATAATGTTTTTCAGTTCGCGCACGTTGCCGGGCCAATTGTAGTTCATCAACGCCTCTAGGGCATCCCTGTCGAGACTCTTGCTGTCCCGGCTTTCCTGGCTGCAGAAATAGCGCAGAAAGTGATCGGCGAGCATGGGGATGTCTTCCCTGCGCTCACGCAGGGGCGGTACGTGGAAGGGGAGGACATTGAGGCGGTAGTAGAGGTCCTCGCGGAAGTTGCCGGCTTCGATCTCGGCTTCGAGGTTCTTGTTGGTGGCCGCAACTACCCGCACATCGACCTCGATGGTGCGGTTGCCGCCGACCCGTTCGAACTTGCGCTCCTGCAGGATGCGCAGGATCTTGGCCTGGGTCTTCAGGCTCATGTCACCGATTTCGTCCAGAAAGAGCGTGCCGCCGTTGGCCTGGTCGAACTTGCCGCGGCGGGCGCTGGTGGCGCCGGTGAAAGCGCCCTTTTCGTGGCCGAAAAGTTCCGATTCGATCAGCTCTTCGGGAATGGCGGCGCAGTTGACTTCGACGAAAGGACCCTTGGCCCGTTTCGACTTGGCGTGGATGGAGCGGGCGACCAGTTCCTTGCCGGTGCCATTCTCCCCCGTTATCAGGACCCAGCCGGAGGTGGGGGCCGCCACGTCGATCTGGCGTTTGAGCTCCTGGATGGCGGCGCTGGTTCCGATGATTTCGACATCCTTGCCCAGCTGCTGTTTGAGATTTCGATTTTCCTCGGCCAGGTCGACGACCTTCAGGCCGTTCTGGATGGCCAGGAGCATCTTCTCCAGCGACAGGGGCTTTTCGATGAAGTCGAAGGCTCCCATCTTGGTGGCGCGTACGGCGGTTTCGATGGTGCCGTGGCCGCTCATCATGATGACGGTCAGGTCAGGATAGAGGGTCTTGACGCGTTCGAGCACCTCCAGACCGTCCATTCCTGGCATCCAGATGTCGAGCAGCACCAGGTCAGGCAGTTCCCGGTTGAGAAAGGCAAGGGCCTGTTCGCCGTCTTCGGCGAAGACCGGGTTGTAGCCTTCGTCCTGAAGGATGCCCTGCAGGCTTTCGCGGATGCTGGCTTCATCGTCAACCACCAGTATGGTACGCATGGCTTGTCCGTTTCTCCTTGAAATGCTCAGGCCTCGGCCTGTTTGTCCTGGACCGGCAGTTCGACCACGAACCGGGTGCCCGTCGGACTGTTGTCCTTGACCCTGATATAGCCGTTATGGTCCGAGATGATGGTCGCCACGATGGCGAGTCCAAGGCCGGTGCCGGTCTTTTTGGTGGAAAAATAGGGTTCGAACAGTCGCGCCTTGTCCTCTTCACGAATGCCTGAACCGTTGTCAGCAACCTCGATGGTGGCCATCTTCAGGTCGGGGCTGTAGAGGGTGGAGATGTCGATGCGCCCCTTGCCGTTCATGGCGTCGATGGCATTGTCGACCAGGTTGATTACCACCCGTTTGATCTGTTCGCGGTCGAGATTGAAGACCGGCAGCGATGGGTCGGTCAGCAGGTTGAACTCGATTTCCTTGTGCCCTTCCTGATAGAGAACCAGGGTCTCCTCGACCAAGTCGTTCAGGTCGTTGGGGGCCGGGTTGCTGGCAGGCATGCGGGCAAAATTGGAGAACTCGTTGACCAGGTTTTTCAGCTCGTCGACCTGCTTGATGATCATCCGGGTGCATTCGTCAAAGACGGTGTCCTCGCTGTCGAAGCGGTCGAGGTAGCGGCGCCTCAGCCGCTGCGCCGACAGCTGCACCGGGGTCAGCGGGTTCTTGATCTCGTGGGCAATGCGACGCGCCACCTCGCGCCAGGCGGCCATGCGCTGGGCCTTGATCAGCTGGGTCAGATCGTCGAAGACGACGACGGTGCCCATGAATTCGCCGTTTTCGTCGCGCAGGGTGGTCATGTTGACCTGCAGGGTCAGCCGCTGGTCCTGTATCTGCAGGTTGACCTGCTTGCGGATGGAATCCCTGCCGGACTGAACAAGCTCCTTGAGAAATTCCCTGATCATCGGCTGGTAGGTGGGGCCGACAACCTCGCGGAAATGCCGACCGATGATGTTGTGCGGGTTGATGCGCAGCAGGCGCACGGCCGACTTGTTGATGGTGGTAATGGCGCCGGTCTTGTTGATGGAGATGACTCCGGCGGTGACGTTGGAGAGGACGATCTCCATGTAGCGGCGGCGCTGTTCAAGTTCGAGGTTGGACTGACTCAGTTCGCGGTTGGTGTGCCGCAGAGCCTGCTGGTGGCGCTTGAGGTCCTGGGTCATGCGGTTGAAGGACTGGACCAGGGTGCCGACCTCGTCTTCGGTGCGGGCCGCCAGCTGCAATTCGAGATCGCCGGCCGCCACCCGCTCGGTCGCTTCGGCCAGATCCTGCAATGGCCCCGTGATGCCGCGCGCCAGGTAAAAGCCGAACCAGGTGGCGAGAAAGAGGATCACCAGAGCGATCAGCAGCAGGACGATGACGTAGCCCTTCTGGATCTTCGACTTGAGAAACTTGGTGCCGCGGTACTGCTCGTAGCTGGTCGAGATCTCCTTCATCTTGCTGACCAGGCTGTAGGGGACGTAATAGTTCACCACCACGACACCGACGATGTCCTCGGGGTTGAAGGTGGAAAAGACCGGAACGATGCCGCGAATCAGGTCCGCCTTGCCGATCGGCGTGATGCGGGTGATGCGTTTGCCCGCCAGCGCCTCGCGGATCGATTCGGAATCGGGATTGGTGAACTCGGCGGCCGGGATGTGGGGATTGGACGCCCGGGCCAGTTCTTCGTAGGTGGCTGAGAAAACCTCGACCACACCAAGGTTGTATTCCTTCTGCTTTTGCAGAATCAGGGCCTCGAGTCGCGGCAGGTTGTCCTGATTGAGCAGCTTCTGTTCCCGGATGGTGCCGGAGAGCTGGTCGGCGTAGTAGAGGGCGTTGGCCGCCTGGTTGCGGTAGTAGGTCTGGGCGACCTCGAGCGATTCCTGCAGTGATGTCTCGATCTGGGTATTGAACCAGTTTTCGATGGTGGTGCTGATGAAACCCGCCGAGACCATGAAAAGGACCATGGTCGGTATCAGGGAGAAAGCGACGAAGGAAAGGACCAGCTTGCTGCGCAGTCGCGCTCCTGGCGTGTCTCTTCGTCGCTCGACGATCAGCTTGAACAGGTTGCGGAAGACGAGAAAGAGAAAGAGGATGATCAGCAGAATGTTGATGTTGATCAGCACCAGCACCAGCACGGTGTTGGAGAGCGGAATGCTGGAGGTGAACTGGAACAGCTCGGTTTCGAAGCGCGAGAAAAGGATGACCAGGACGACGACTACGCCGACCAGAATCCATTCGCGCCGGCGTTTGCGCAGTTCGTGGTTGCGGGTGTTGTCCTGGTCCTGCGGCTGCATCAAGGCTCCAAAAGTGGGAGGGTACCGGCGAGCGGGTCGCTGTCCAAAGTTAGGATAAAACAGCCATTTTGGCAAGCGTGCGCCGGTGAACGGCGAAGACGAAAAAGGGGCAGCCGCGTCAAGCGACTGCCCCTTGCGGGTCGGGAAATGATTCCGGTGCTCCCTGGATCAGGCCTCGGAGAAGACCAGTTCCTCCTGGTAGGCGGCAGGGGCCTGGGCCAGGGCCTCGGCCAGGTCCTTTTCACTGAACTCGACCAGCTGCCAGTGGTCGCGCTGCTCGAGGATGCGGGTCACGGTCTTGTGGTTGATGTCATGACCGGCCTTGAAGGCCTTGATGTGGCCGAGCAGCGGGTAGCCGAGCAGGCTGAAGTCGCCGACGGCATCGAGGATCTTGTGGCGCACGAACTCGTCGGAAAAGCGCAGCCCCTCCTCGTTGAGAATACCGTCCTTGCCGATGACCACGGCATTGTCCAGCGAGCCGCCGCGGGCCAGCCCGTTGGCTTTGAGATACTCGACCTCATGCAGGAACCCGAAGGTGCGTGCCGGGGCGATATCGCGCCGGAACAGTTCGGGCGAGAACTTGATCGACCTGCTCTGCAGGCCGATGCTCGGATGATCGAAGGCGATATCGTAGCTGATGCGGAAAAAGCGCGAAGGGATGATGCTGATGCGCTTTTCGCCTTCGACCAGGCTGATCGGTTTGCGAATCGCCAGGTACTTGCGCCCGCGGTTCAGACGCTGGAGGCCGGCCTGGGCGAGTATGTCGACGATCGGCGCGGCGCTGCCGTCCAGGATGGGTACTTCGGGGCCATCGATGTCGATGTGCAGGTTGTCGATACCGAAGGCGGTCAGGGCGGCCATCAGGTGTTCGATGGTCGAAACCGACAATCCGTCCTTGCCGATGACGGTCGCCAGCTGGGTGTCGACCACGTTGGCTGCGATGGCCTCGATGGCGACGGTGCGCTCGCCCTCGGAGCGATGGAAAATGATGCCGGTACCGGCATCAGCCGGGCGCAGGCGCATGGTAATCCGGTTGCCGGAGTGAAGTCCGATGCCGGAGATGGTAACGGGTTTGGCGATGGTGGCCTGAAAAATCATGGGTTGTGGCAGTCCTTGTGTTCAGCTCGACTCGCGCCGGCGGCCACTTTATTCTGCAAAAAGAAGACCAAAGTTTGGGTTGCGTCGAAAAACTGTCCAAGTGTCTGTAATTGAAGTGGAAATTGTGGTGGCGTTTCCCGTGCTGACGGCGGCCGGGATTTTGTGTGTGGTATGTGGAGCACAGATTGTGGACCCGCAACCACAGTTGGTTGCCGGGGACGTTCAGGTGAAGAGTCCGGGCTAGAGCCGACCCGAACGCAGGATGGCGATGGCGAGCCAGAGCCCCAGGAACCCGGCAATGGAGTAGCCGAGAAAACCGAGAACCGGGAAGCCGAACAGCAGAGGCCCCTTGTCGGTCTGCATAATCAGGGAGGATCCGACGATCAGGGCGGCGATCAGCAGGCTGAAGGAGATGCGGTTGCTCGATTTGTCGAGGTCCTGGATCAGCCGTTCGAGGCCGCGGTGTTCCAGGTCGATCTTGAACTTGTTGCGGTTGACCTTGTTGATGAATTCCTTCAGGTCGTTGGGCAGGCTGCGCAGCAGGCTGACATAGGAAAGCGCCGTTTTGCCCGCGTCCCGGCCGAGGCTGGCGGGCGAAAGCCGGTCGCGCACCACCTTTTCCAGCCAGGGCTTCAGGTAGCCGATCATGTTGAAGTCCGGGTCGAGCTGGCGGCCGAGTCCCTCCATGGCCACCAGTGCGCGCGCGAGCATCATCAGGTCGGCGGGAAACCGGATGCGGTAATGGTTGAGAATGTCGACGAATTCGGACAGGAGCGCGCCGATTCGGATATCCTGCAGTGGCAGGTCGTAGTAGTCCTCGATGAAATCTCCGAGATCGCGCTTGAGGCCTTTCAGGTTGGTATCGTCGGTCAGTTCTCCCGAATATAGCAGCTGGCTGACGATGCGGTCGACGTCCCGCTGCAGAAGGGCAAGCAACAGTTCGACCAGCTGCTGTTTCAGGTCATCGCCAATGCGTCCGACCATGCCGTAATCGATCAGGCAGATGCGGTTGTCCGGCAGGATGAAGATATTGCCCGGGTGGGGGTCGCCGTGGAACAGGCCGAACTCGAGTACCTGGCGCAGAAACTGTCCGGCCCCGCGTTCGGCAATCAGGCGCAGATCGTAGCCCTCTGCTCGCAGGCGGTCCAGGTCGCTGACCTTGATGCCGTCGATGTACTCCATGCACAGCAGGCATTCACTGCCGTAATCGGGGAAGAGCTGCGGGACGTAGACAGCCTCATCGTCTTCGAAGTTGGTCGCGAACCTTTCGATGGTTCTGGCTTCACGGGTGAAGTCGAGCTCGCGCCGAATGGCGCGCCGGAATTCCTTGACCAGGCCCATCGGGTCGAGCAGGTTGCCGCCGGGCACATGGTTCTCCACCAGGTAGGCCAGGCCCATCAGGATGTCGAGGTCGGTCTCAATCACCTGTTCGACGCCGGGACGTCGTACCTTGAGAACGACCCGTTCGCCGGTCTTGAGCCGGGCATGGTGCACCTGGGCAATGCTGGCGGCGGCTATCGGCACCGGATCGAACTCGGTAAAGAGTTCCTCGATCGGGTAGCCGAGTTCACGCTCGATTTCGGCCCGTACCCTTTCGAAGGGGACGGATGGAACCTTGTCCTGGAGCTTCTGCAGTTCGTGGATATAGTCGGCGGGTACCAGGTCAGGGCGGGTCGACAGGAGCTGGCCGAGCTTGATGAAGGTCGGCCCCAGTTCCTCCAGGGCCAGGCGCAGGCGCTGCGGCTGACCGAGCCGTTCGATCTCCCTGGGAGCTGTGCCGAGGGTGACGATGCGGCGACCGAGTTCGAGGTAGGAACTGATGTTGAGCTGTTCGACGAACTGCCCGAAGCCGTACTTGATCAGGATGCCGAGAACGGTCCGGTAGCGCCGAATCGAGCGCAGGTTGCGGTTGAAGCGGGAGAAAGGCAGCATGAAGGATGGGCCTCGCGGCCTCTCAGTGCGCCTTCAGCTTCTTTTCGAGCTGGCTGACCTTGCGCTTGAGCTTGTCGAATTCTTCACTGGTTACAAGGCCCATGCGCTGGCAGGCCTTCTGGACCTCCTGCTGGGCGAGTTCCTCCAGTTTGGCCTGGTTTTCCTTCGCGGCATCCTGCAGTCGCTGCAGCAGCTCGCGTCCTTCCTCTTCGCTCAGGTCAAGGCGCTGGCGGATGTCACTGATCAGTTCTTCGGCCTTTTTCTGGCTCAGTGAAACCGCACCCATGGCGGTGAGCATGGCTTTTTCGATCAGTTCGATCATGGCTTCCTCCTGTTTTCAGTTATTCCAAGCAGTTAAAGTTTATCACAGCCGCCTGAACGGGCAACGGCCCAGGCTCAGAAAGTTGTTCAATGCGCTTCGGCCAGGGTTCGGATTTCGGCCAGGGCTGCCCGGCCGGCCTGCTCGCCGATGGCGATGATCTCCTCGGCGCGGTGGAATTCGAACATGTTGATGCCGGCAAAGGTCGGGCGCAGCAGCAGGTCAATGCCGTCGCTGGCCAGGCGCAGCGAATTGATCTGGTTCTCCATGATGGCGACGCTCTGGGCGAAGACCCGAAAGAGATTGGGCGGCTTGCGTTCGTCGGGCGATTTGCGCTCCTGGCCGTTGCGACCCCAGATCTCCTGCCAGAGCCTTTCGACCCGTTCGGCGCGTATCAGCCCGAACAGGGACGATCGCGGCCTGCTCCGGCGCGGGCGGGGCGAGGGAACAAAGGCTTCGTGGCTGGCCTTGTCGACCTCGGGGATGGTGCACATGCCGACGACCCGGCTGCAGCCGAGATCCCTGAGCGGGGCGACCGGCACCGGGTGGCACAGGCCGCCGTCGACGAGGAAGCGTCCCTGGACCGGGACGGCCGGGAAGATGCCGGGGAAGGCGACCGCGGCGCGCAGGGCCGGCAGCAGCTCGCCCTGGCGCAGCATAACCGATTCGCCGGTTTCGATATCGGTGGCGGTCATCACCACCGGCAGGTTCAGTTCACTGAAGGCCCTGACCGGCAGCAGTTCGGCGAAGAAGCGATCGAGACGTTCACTGTCGACCAGGCCGCTGGTCGGCAGCGAAGGGCGGATCAATCGGCCGAGCTGGCGCCAGTCGACACCGAGGGCGACATCGACCATGTCATCAGTGGGAACGCCGGCGGCGTAGAGCGCGGCGATCAGGGCGCCGATGGAGGTTCCGGCCACCGCCGCGGGTCGCAGCCCCTCCTGTTCCAGCACCCGGAGCAGGCCGATGTGGGCCAGCCCGCGCGCCGCACCGCTGCCCAGTGCGAGTCCGAAGCCTGTCGGCAGTGTTCCGGGCGGGGTGGCGTTGGTCATGGTCAGCGTCTGAACAGCCAGAAAACCAGGGAGAGCAGGGCTGACAGGAGCAGGCAGGTCCCGAGCGGGAAGTAGAAGGAGAAATTCTCCCGTTCGATGCGGATATCGCCCGGCAGGCGTCCCAGCCCCGGGATCTTGTCCGCCAGCAGCAGGAGCAGGCCGGCCGCGACCAGCAGGCCGCCCGCGATCATGAGAAGCTTGCCGGGATGCATCTCAGTCCTTGGGCGGCCGGTAGTAGCGGTCCATTTCCGAATAGATGCAACCGCAATACTGCTGCCGGTAGAGGCCCATCTGTTTGGAAATGTCGATCCCTTCGCGCCAGCCCTCGCGGAAGTCACGGTAGACGAAGGTCAGGCCGAATTCCGCTGCCAGTTCCTCGCCGTATTGGCGAATTGATTCATGCTGCTGGTAGCGGGAGTAGAGCAGGCTGGTCGTGAAGGCCTCGAAACCTTCGGCGACGGCTTTTTCTGCAGTCTGGCGCATGCGCGACCGGTAGCAGTAGACGCAGCGGTTTTTCGGGTCGGCGGCGACATTGGCCAGGAACTCTTCGAGCAGGTAGCGCTCATCGACCCAGAGGTCGAGTTCGACCTGCTCGGCGTATTCCCGGGCCGCATCCAGTCGCCGGCGAAACTCCTGCCAGGGGTGGATGTTGTTGTTGAAAAAGAAGCCGGCGACCCGGTGCCCTTCCTGGCGCAGGGTCTTGACCGGATAGATGGCGCAGTTGCCACAGCAGACGTGCATCAGGATGTTCATGGTCTCTCCTTGGGGCGACGAGGCAGGCGTAGTCTCCAGCAATTCATTTTAGGAGGTTTCCCGCTCAAAGGAAAGTGGCGAGGCTGTCGAGCAGGTCCCACGGGGGCAGCTGCCAGCGACGCCAGAGGCTCGAGGCCAGCCTTTCCGGGTCCCGGCTGTTTTCCTGCCGACAGAGTTCGAGCAGGCCTGTTTTCAGCCTGTCCAGGTCGGCCAGGCATCGGCCGAGGATGTCGGTGGCAACCTCGGGGCTGGTTGGCAGGGAGACTTCGCGCGTCATGTGCGACGCGAGCAGCAGGCAGCCGGCGACCGGTTCACTGTCGCAGCAGATGATGTCGCCGGATTCAGTGGCCAGCTCGATGGTGGCAAAGAATCGGCCCTGTTCGGTCAGTGGCCCGGGCAGTTGCCAGCTTTTCAGTTCGGGACGGTAGTGGTCGTAGAGATAGTGGTCCGGGAAGACCGGCAGGCCGTCCACAAGCAGCTGCTCGGCGATACGTTCGCTGCGCGGCCGCGACCGGGTGCCGGAGGTGGCTTCCGGGGCGCCACTGCACTCGGGGATCTCAAGGTTCTGCCAGGCCGGGCCCAGCCAGAAGGCGATTTCCCCCTCGAACTGACCCGATTCGACAAGGTCGGATTCGGCTTCTCCGGCCAGGTTTGCCAGTCGCTCCAGGCGGTCCGTTGCCGGACAGGCCGGCAGGGGCCAGGTCCGCTCCCGGGGAATGGCCGGATGGTTGCCCCAGGCCTGCAGTCTGCGGCCCGCTTCAGACCGGGCAAACAGGGCGATTTCGCGCTTCAGGCCATCGGGAGGGGGAGTTTCCTGCACCGGCACCAGTTCACCGGTTTGCAGCAGGTCGACCAGCGGGCGTGGCCAGAGAAGCAGACAGGCGAGCCGCTGCCAGCTGGCTGCCGCGACCTGGTCCTGGTCGAGTTCGATGCTGAAGCCGTGTACATTGCCGAGCCTGCAGGGTGTGTCCGCCCGGCCCCGGAGCATTTCCAGTTCGACGTGGCCGGGCTGTGGAACCAGCCTGGTCAGGCTGAACTCGGTCGACACAAGCGGCCAGATTGCCTGGCCGACCGCGGCCTCCGGCAGATGACCGGCCAGGCAGGCTGTCAGGCTGCCCCCGGGCGCGATCTGGCCGGACAAATGTACAAGCTGCAGCCAGTTGACCAGTGTCGATTTCGGCAGCCGGAAACGTCGCCCCGGCCAGGAGAGCCGCAGGCTGGTCTGCAGGTCGACGCGCAGCCGGTCGCCGGCCGGGGTGTGCGCCCCAAGCGCGGCGGACAATTGTCCGGCCGCCTCGATCGGGCTGCGCGGCTCAAGCAGGTTCACCTGCTTGAAAGAGCCATCGTCCGGGTTGAAGCGGCCAAGGGCCAGCCAGGCGGCCAGGGCCGGCTCGGCCAGAACGATGTCGTTGTCTCTGTATCGGGCCGGGTCGGTCGGGTTGACGATCAGCCGGGGCATGTCCTCCGCCGAAGCGGACCCAGCCGGTTGTGGCCAGTGCGGCTCAAGCAGGGGGCGCAGCCAGAGCAGTGCCTTTCTGACGCGCGTCGGATCGAGCCGCCGGTCAAGCTGGCCGAGGCGGTGGAGCAGATGGTGCAGCCGTACGGCAGCCTGCCGAGGAAGTTCCGGTTCGTCGGAAATCGGTACAAACAGCGGCTGCAGTTGCGGCGGCAGCAGACGACAGGCCTGGTTGATGGCCTTTTCGAGCTTTTCCGGCTGAATGCCGCGGCCGATCCGGCCCGTCATGACCAGGGCCAGCATGCGGCAGATAACCAGCAGCACCTTCTGGAGGGCCGGGGCCGTGACCGCATGCCTGGCCCACTCTCCCTGCTGCCATTCAGGGTGGGTGCGCAGTCGGGTTTCTATCTCATCCAGAACATCGGTCAGGCTGAGATGGAGCAGGTTGGCCAGCCAGATCGGATCCGGGTCCGCGCCGGGGTCGGTTGTGATCGCCCGCAGCTTCATGTGGCTGAGCAGGTCCTGGAGACCGCGGTGCAGGCTTCCGGGCCCGGAAGCGGCCGCCGGTTGCCAGTCGATATGGATCGTCTCGTCGGGATTGAGGCGGGAGTGCAGCGTCAGTTCCCGCCGGCCCCAGACAGCGAAATGGTCAAGCCCCAGCGCCCGGGCCATCTCACTGCCAAGCTCCCGTGTCCGGGTTTCCGCCCGGTCGGGCAGCAGGATCAGGCCGCCGGCCATGGCACTGGCACGGTTGATCCAGAGGACAAGGCAGTCGCTATCCGGGTACTCCTCCAGCAGGAGCGCCGGGTTGCGCTCGACCTTGCGAAAGGGCAGCCGGTCGCGCTCAATGGCGTTGGCTATCCACTCGGCAAGCTGGCTGCTGAACTGCTGCAGATCACTTCGGGGCATGGGAACGACGAGCTGGTCAGACGAAATAAAAGGGCCGTCACCATGACGGCCCTGGGGGTGAATTCAGCGGGGCTTTGTCGTTGAATCTGTCCCCCCGAAGCAAGCTAGCATAGGCCCCTGCCGCTGCCAAGCCCTTTTTGAGTGCTAGTGGACATGCCTTCGGTCAAGCAGGAAGCAGCTGCCGGGCCGGTCCTTGAGGTACTCCTTGATGCGGGCGCATTCGCGCCCGATCAGGGCCGGGGTCGGGTGGCTGAAGTTGCTCGACAAAACGATGGCAATGGAGATGCTCAGCAGGGGGAAGCGGCGCTCCTCGCCGAAGCGGTCGCGCGCGATGAAACAGCCTGCGTTACGGTCCTCCTCGGTGTAGAACTCCGGAATGGCCTCGTCAAAGCGCCGGATGATCTCCCGGGCGATGTCCTCGGCGCGCTCGGGGCTGGTCAGGTAGATATAGTCGTCGCCCCCGATGTGGCCGATCATGTCGTCCTGGTTTCCCAGACGGGCTACGGCCTCCCGGATGATGTTGCCGGTCATGCTGATGACATCGCTGCCGCGCTGGTAGCCGTAGCGGTCGTTGTAGGCCTTGAAGTGATCGAGGTCGGCAAAGGCGTGGGCGAAGATCTCGTCCCGCTCGATGCGAGCCTCGATCTCCTTGCTGATTGCCAGATTGCCCGGCAGTCGCGTGAGCGGGTTGGCATCGAGCCGCATCTCCTCCATTTCCCGCAGCCTGCGCCCCATATCTCGCATCTCCCGGGCCAGCCGGCTGAATTCGTCATTGCCATCAATTTCGAGATCGATATTGAAGCTGCCGGCGCCGAAATCGCGGATCATGCGCGCGAAGGTCTGCAGAGAGCTTGACAGGTAGAGGTAGAGCGATACCCCTGTCAGCGCGGCGAGCAGGATGCCGCAGATCACCAGGATCAGAACCACCTGGTAGGTCTGGGAGCCTTCTCGCGATATGGTTGTCAGGGTGTCGCTGATGCGCTCCAGGTGTCTGTCCGCCAGGCGTTCGACGTTGACGGCCAGACTGTGCCGCAGGGCATCAAGTTCGCCGAAAGCAAGCTGACGGGCACGGTCCAGTTCGCGCCGGTGGCAAAGCTGAAGAAAGTCGTTGAGAACCCGCCGGTAGCCTGCAACAGTCTGGGCGGGAAGCTGAATATTCCCCGTATCGGCGGTATCGCTCAGGTGCTCGAGGCTGCTGCCGATTGCGAGTACGGTTCCGGCCAGGCTGACAAGCTTGCCGGGAGCCTGTTCGGCCAGAAAGCCGAGCGACTCGGTTTCTTCGGTTTTCAGGCGGGCCGACAGTTCCTGCAGTCGCCGGTATTGCGCAAGGTCAGTGGAGAGGAGCGATTCGGAACGTTGGGCCTGGTCCCGCAGCCGGAGCAGGGCATAGCCGACCGCGCTGAGGCTGAAGATGGCCAGGATCAGGTAGCCGAGGATGATCTGCCGGGTCAGGGTCGGGCGGGTCAGGGCCATGGCTCAGTCCGGGGGAGCGTCCGTCTGGTCGAAAAGTCCTCCTGGCCCGGGGGGCTGGCGGTCGAAGTGTCGATAGGCCAGGGGGGTGGCGACCCGACCGCGCGGCGTGCGGTTGAGGTAGCCGCCCTGCAACAGGAAGGGTTCGATCACGTCTTCGATGGTGTCCTTCTCTTCGCTGATGGCTGCCGCGAGCGTGTCCAGGCCGACCGGGCCGCCGCCGAATTTTTCGATGATCGTCAGCAGCAGGCGCCGGTCCATGTGGTCGAAGCCGCGGGCATCGACCTCCAGTCGTCCCAGTGCCAGGTCGGCGATGGCCCGGTCGACGGTGCCAGTGCCTTCGATCTCGGCAAAATCGCGCACCCGGCGCAGCAGCCGGTTGGCGATCCGCGGCGTGCCGCGGCTGCGGCGGGCGATCTCGAGGGCGCCGTCGTCGACGATGGGAATCTCGAGCAGGTCGGCACTGCGCCGGACGATGGTGGCCAGCTCCTCGGCGCTGTAGAACTCGAGGCGCGCGATGACGCCGAACCGGTCGCGCAGCGGCGAGGAGAGCAGGCCGGCGCGGGTGGTCGCGCCCACAAGGGTGAACCGCGGCAGGTCGAGCTTGATGGTGCGGGCCGAAGGTCCCTGGCCGATGATGATATCGAGCTGATAGTCCTCCATGGCCGGGTAGAGGATTTCCTCGACCACGGGGGAGAGGCGATGGATTTCGTCGATGAAGAGGACGTCACCCGGTTCCAGGTTGGTCAGGATCGCCGCCAGGTCGCCGGTCTTCTCGATCACCGGACCCGAGGTGCTCTTGATGCCGACCCCCATCTCATTGGCGATGATATTGGCGAGCGTGGTCTTGCCCAGGCCGGGAGGACCGTAGAAGAGGACATGGTCGAGGGCCTCCTGGCGTTTGCGGGCCGCCTCGATGAAGACGTGCAGGTTGGCCTTGACCTTGGCCTGGCCGATGTACTCCTGCAGCAATTTGGGACGCAGGCTCTGTTCAAAGCTGTCGTCGTCTTCCTGGATGTGTCCCGAAATCAGGCGCTCGGTCAAGGTCAGCTCCTGTAATGGCCCCGGGGGCTAGCGTACCAGCTGCCTGAGGGCGGTTTTGAGGATCTCCTCGACCGAGCCGAGCCCGTCGGCATCGACGCTGTCGAGAACCTTTTTGGCCTGGGCGGCCTTGTATCCGAGATTGACCAGGGCGGAGAGCGCGTCTTCACGCAGGTCACGGGGGGCGCCCGGCCTTCCGGCCGCGGCCGGCGCGGCCGGCACGGAACCGTCCGCCTCGACTTTTTCCCGCAGGTCGACCACAAGACGCTCGGCGGTCTTCTTGCCGATGCCGGGGATGGCGGCCAGGCGCTTGCTGTCCCCGAAGGCGAGGGCCTGGCGCAACTCGTCGGCACCGATGTTGGACAGGATGTTGACCGCCAGCTTGGGCCCGACGCCGGAGACACCGATCAGCAGGGTGAACAGGTCCTTTTCGTCGCCGGTGGCAAATCCGAACAGCTGCAGGGCGTCTTCCTTGACGTGGGTATGAATGCGCAGGCTGACGGTGCCGCTCTCCGGCAGACTGTAGAGGGTCGACAGGGGGACGGTCACCTGGTAGCCGACACCATTGACGTCGATGATCAGGTGGTCGAGGCCGCGATGGGCAATCTGTCCGGTCAGTTGGGCAATCATCGTCTTCCGGTACGAACCGCGGTTTTGAGCTTGTCGGTCAGAGGCGCGCTGTGCAGGTGGCAGATGGCGACCGCCAGGGCGTCGGCGGCATCCTCCTGCGCGACCTCGGGCAGTCCCAGCAGGGTGCGCACCATCTGCTGGACCTGGTGTTTTTCCGCCTTGCCATAGCCGACCACCGCGCTTTTGACCTGCAAAGCCGTGTATTCGTGGACCTCAAGTCCGGCGTTCAGGGCTGCCAGCATGGCACTGGCGCGGGCGTGGCCGAGCTTGAGCGCCGACTGGGCGTTGCGTGCCAGAAAGATGTTCTCAATCGCCACCACATCGGGGTGGTACCGGTCGATCAATTCGGCGATACCGTCGTGAATCAGCTTGAGCCGGTCCGGCAGGACCGAACGGCTGCTGGTGACGATGACGCCGTTGTCGACGTGGCGCAGGCGCTGGCCCCGGCCCTCGATAAGGCCGTATCCGGTCAGGCGGGAGCCGGGGTCAATGCCGAGTATGCGCATAAGTCAGGAGACAGGAGGCAGGAGACAGAAGACGGGAATCAGGTACCCGTCTCCTTGTCGTCCTGTTCCGGCCATTATCCCATAATCTGTTCCATCTCCTCGTCGGAGATGTCGAAGTTGGCGTAGACGTTCTGGACGTCGTCGTTGTCCTCGAGCTTGTCGATCAGCTTCATCAGCTGTTCGGCCTGCTTGCCTTCGACCGCGGTAGTGGTCTGGGGGAGCATGGTGATCTCGGCGCTGGTGAAGGTCAGGCCGGCTTCGGTGAGGGCGTTGCGCACCGCCTCGAAGTCGCCGGGATCGGTGATGACTTCGATGCCGCCGTCCTGCTTGACGTCCTCGGCGCCGGCTTCCAGCGCGATCTCGAAGATCTGGTCGAAATCGGCGTCCTCGCCGAAGGTGATCAGACCCTTGCGATCGAACATGAAGGCGACCGAGCCGCTGACCCCGAGGTTGCCGTTGTGCTTGTTGAAGATGTGACGCACCTCGGCCACGGTACGGGTGCGGTTGTCGGTGAGGAATTCGACAATCACGGCGACACCGCCCGGTCCGTAGCCTTCGAAGGTGCCTTCCTCGTAGACGACGCCGTCGAGGTCGCCGGTCCCCTTTTTGATGGCACGCTCAATGTTGTCCTTGGGCATGTTGGCCTGCTTGGCCTTGTCGACGGCCAGGCGCAGACGGGGATTGGCGTTGAGATCGCCGCCGCCGATCTTGGCGGCAACGGTGATTTCCTTGATCAGCTTGGTGAAAATCTTGCCGCGCTTGGCATCCTGGGCCCCCTTGCGGTGTTTGATGTTGGCCCATTTGCTGTGACCTGCCATGATACCGGTTCTCCTTTACTGCTGTAATCTCGTTCGCCGCAGCAAACATGACATCCTACAAAAAAACAGCCCGTTCCCACAAGCCCGATCAGACGAAAAAGGCCCGGATGGCAAAGCCTTCCGGGCCGATGTCTGCTGTTTTCCGTTCGGGAGATCAGTGATCCCGGGGAACGTTGCGATAAGCAATGATCTGAAGATTCTCCTCGACGTTCTTGACACCTTCGACGCCCTTGACGATTTCGAGGATGCTTTTCAGGTCTTCCTTGCTGTGAACGTGCCCGGTCAGGGTGACGATCCCCTCCGCGGTGCTGTTCTCAACGTGCAGGGTATCGATGTCCGCAGCCGAGGTCAGGGCGATCTCGACCTTCTTCTGCAGGATGAGGTCGCGCAGGACCTTTTTTGATGCCCCCTTGCGTTCGACCAGGTTGCTGTCCCCGACACCGTCGCAGATCAGGTTGACGGCGGTTTCGTGGGACAGCCTGGATGTGTTGATCACCAGGTCGTAGTGCAGCGGGTCTTCCCAGTCGCGATCGAAGTAGTACTTGATGAAACCGGCACGCTGCTGGTCGCTGCGGCGCACCAGCAGACGGGCGTAATCGGGGTCGAGCCACTCGCGTTCGGCCCAGCGCTCGACCCGCTCCTCGAACGGAGCGATGATGCGCACCCGGAAGACGTTGGTCACCTTGGCCAGCAGGTCCTGGCCGCCGCGCCCGTAGATAATAACGTTCCCTTCCAGGGCCTTTTCCAGGATGATCAGTTCGATCTGGCGCAGGTCGACGGCGAGTTTCTGGTCGAGTTCGTCGACGAATGCCGGCGGTTTTTCGTCGGCCTGTTCGAAGGCTTCGTCCGTCAGACCGTAATCACCGGCGGCGGCACGCAGGGTGTCGCCGTTGATCAGGGTGTATCCGAGGCGTTCGGCCACTTCGTGGGCGATCGGGATGCCGCCGCTGCCCATTTCGCGCGAGATGGTGATAATTGGCATGAATGGACCCGTCCTTTTGCGCTTTGATATTAAAGGATTCGGCGAATTCTAGCAGGCCGGTTGCCTGTTGACAAGGCCCGGCTAGTAGACCGGCTTGTGGTCGAAGTAGTGTCGGCTGCGGATGAAGCGTACAGTCCGGCTTTTCGAGCGCATGACGATCGAATCGGTCTCGGCGCCGCCGGCGAAATAGCGCACGCCGCGCAGCAGGTCACCTGTTGTCACCCCCGTGGCCGCGAAGACGACATCGCCTCGGGCCATCTCTTCTGCGCTGTAGATGCGGTCGAAATCGTCGATGCCCATGTCACGGGCGCGATCGCGCTCTTCCTGGGTCATGAAGACCAGGCGCCCCTGCATGTCGCCGCCCAGGCACTTGAGGGCGGCCGCGGCCAGGACCCCCTCGGGCGCGCCGCCGACGCCGATCAGCATGTCGACACCGCTGCCCTCGACCGCGGTGGCGATGGCCGGGGCGACATCACCGTCACTGATCAGGTGGATGCGGGCTCCCACCCGGCGAATGTCCTCGACTATGCGATCGTGGCGAGGACGGTCGAGGGTAACCACTGTCAGGTCCTCCACCCGGCAGCCCCTGGCTTCGGCGATGCGCTTCAGGTTGGCCGATGGCGGATCCTGGATGTTGATGACGCCCTTTGCGGCCGGTCCGACAGCGATCTTTTCCATGTACATGTCGGGGGCGTGCAGGAATCCACCTTTCGGCGCCAGGGCGATGGTGGCGATGGAGCCGGGCAGCCCCTTGGCGCAGATGTTGGTTCCCTCGAGCGGATCGACCGCGATGTCGACCGCGGGTTCCTGCCCGCTGCCGACCTTTTCACCGATGTAGAGCATCGGCGCCTCGTCCATCTCGCCCTCGCCGATGACCACGGTGCCATCGATGTCGATGGAATCGAGGGTGCGGCGCATAGCCTCGGTGGCGGCCTCGTCCGCCGCCATCTTGTCGCCCTTGCCAACCCAGCGGCCGCTGGCCAGGGCGGCTGCCTCGGTCACCCGGACCAGTTCCAGAGCCAAATTGCGATCCACGATGTCGTCCTTTCGTTCCCTTTTCGGAGGATGTTGCTTCAAACCGGGCGCATCATGCCATGAAAGGGGCAGATGGGCAAGGAATCGCCCCCCCGGACACAGCGGGGCAGACTGCGCAGGCCCGATTCGGGTATAATGGGGCCACACTCATTTGTCCCAGGAGTTGGTCTGATCATGAAAGCCCGGTTGTTCACCCTTTTGGCCCTGCTGTTACTGACCGCAACCTCCAGCCTGGCGGCAACCGCCCGCAATATCGATGCCCGGGATGCGAGGCTGCTGCTGCAGCAGAAGCCGGATCTGTTTCTTCTCGATGTGCGGACCCCGCAGGAATATTTTGAAATACGCATTGATGGTTCGACCCTGATTCCCATCGATCAGGTGGTGCGCCGAATCAGGGAGATTCCCCGCGACCGGCCGATCCTGGTCTACTGTGCCGTCGGATCGCGGTCATCGCAGGTGGCTGGCTACCTGGCGCGCATTGGCTACCCCGAGGTCTACAACCTCTATGGCGGCATCTGGGGCTGGCAGCTGCGTGGCTACCCGGTCCTCAAGGGGGCTCCGTGATCTTCAGGTATCGTCAGCAGACCGTAGCCATGCCGGCTGCCCCGGCCGAACCAGAGGGTCAGCAGCATGCCCGCGACCAGCAGCATGCCGAACAGGACCAGCCATGGGACCCTGCCCCTGCTTGGGGCTTTTTCCTGTTTGGGTGCCTTTTGCCCGGACATCCTGAGGTGTCTCCATGCCGGAATTGATGATCTGGGCGCATCGGGGCGCCTCGACCCATGCCCCGGAGAATACCATGGCAGCCTTCGAACTGGCCTTCGCCCAGGGAGCCGACGGCATCGAACTCGATGTTCAGCTGACCCGGGACGGTGTGCCGGTGGTGCTGCACGACGATACTCTCGATCGTACCACCGACCTTGGGGGGCGGGTTGACCGTCTCAGTCTGGCCGAGGTGCGCCGGGCCGACGCCGGCAGCTGGTACGATGCCCGCTTCCGGGGTGAGCGTATACCAACCCTCAGGGAGGTGTTTGACTGGGCCCGGGACCGCGTGCGCCTGAACGTGGAAATCAAGGACGCGGCTGCCGCTTCGGCAGTTCTTGCCATGGTCGGCCTGCACCCGGGTGTCGACGTTGTCGTCTCATCCTTCGATCGCCGCCTGCTGCGCCGCCTGCGGGAGGCTTCGCCGAACCTGGCACTGGCGGTCTTGTGTGACCGGAGGCTCTGGCGTGCCCACCTGCGCGACGCCGTGCGCCTGCGGGCCGCCGCCTTTCATCCCCGGCGCGACCTGCTCACCTGTGTCATGGCCGGTCAGTGCCGGCAGGCGGGGCTGCGGGTCTACCCCTGGACCGAGGACGATCCCGCCGGTATGCGGCGCCTGCTGCGCCAGGGGGCGGACGGCCTGTTCACCAATGATCCGGCGGCAGCGCGTGCCCTGCTCGACCAGGCTCAGGTGGCGGACGGCTGTTAGGTCAGTTGAGACTTGCCGTGCGCCTCCTCTCTGCTAGGCTGGTCAGAGACCGTGGAGAGGGGAGCTCGCATGCTGGAAGAAGCCACATCGGTAAGCGCCATCGTTTTCGATCTCGACGGCACCCTTTATACCAATGCCGAACTGCTCGCCGAGATCGAGCGTACCGCCGAACTGCTGGTGGCGCGCGGCCGGGGTGTCAGTCCGCAGGCCGCCCGGCGTACCATGAACCGGGCCCGGCGACGCATCGCTGATCTCGAGGGGCGCGAACCGACCCTGTCCAGGGTCTGCATGGAACTGGGCATCGAGCTGAGGGATCTGCACAGAACCTTTGAGGAGATGGTGCGCCCCGAGCAGTACCTGGTCTATGATCCGGTGCTTCAGGCTCTGCTCGAAGGGCTCAGGGAACAATGTCCCCTCTACCTTTACACCAACAACAACCTGCCGCTGACCCAGAAAATTCTGGCCCTGCTCGGCATCGAGAATCTGTTCGAACGTCTGTTCACCATCGAATACGCCTGGCGTCCCAAGCCCGACCCCGAAGTCCTGGAAATGGTCCTCGGCGAGATCGGCGGCCCGCCGGACGAGGTTCTCTTTGTCGGTGACCGGGACCAGGTCGACCTGGAACCGGCCCGCGATCGAGGTCTTCCCACCCTGCTGGTTTCGGAAACCGCCGACCTGCTTCAGGTGCACAAATTGCTCGGGCTGCTCCCCTGATGT
>RFIO01000164.1 GCA_003695205.1 Deltaproteobacteria bacterium | reverse complement strand
TTTCATGACTTCCGACTTCCGACTTCCGACTCCGACTTCCGACTTCCGACTTCCGACTTCCGACTTCCGACTTCTGTCTCCTGTCTCCTGTCTCCTGTCTCCTGTCTCCTACTTTTTATCCACCCTGGTGGCGTAGATGAGTATCTTGCGGTCGGTGTAGTTCTCCACCTCGCCGGCGAAGGTTTCGATCTGGAAGAACTCGTGCATCTTTTCCGGGGCGTCGATGAACATCTGGTTGAGTTTCTTCACGCCGTTCGAGTCGAGGCCGGCCCGGCGCGCCCATTCCTGGAAATCGTGGGTCTTGGGAAAGACCAGGGTCTTTTCCACCTTGAACAGGGCGTTTTCAACCATCTCGACCCATTCCGGCTCGGTGTAGGCGCGCACATGGGTCGGGTCGCGCATCTGTTCGAAACTCTGGTAGAACTCTGCGATTTCCGGGTCGTCGGGCAGCAGGGTGTCAATGATGACCATGCGGCCGACGTGCCGGCGCAGCACACGGTGAAATTCACCCAGGGCGCGGGGGACATCGGTGAAGTGGTGCGGGGCGATGCGGCAGGTCAGCATGGTGAAGGAGCCGGCCGGGAAGGGGAGGTCTTCGGCGTCGGCCTCCCGGAAGGTGACGTTGTCGACGCCGCCTTCCTCGCTGATGTATTCCTGGGCCTTTTTCAGCATCTGCATGGTCAGGTCCGAGGCGACAACCGACCGGACGTGCGGTGCGAAAAAGAGGGCGGTATGCCCGCCGCCGCAGGCGACATCGAGCATGGTGTCGTCCTGGGTCGGCTTGAGCAGGTCAAGGGCGGCTTCGAGATCGGCTCCGCCGGCAAACCCCTTGCCCTTGACATAGCCTTCGGCCGTGCGGGTGAACTGTTCCCGAACCCTTGTCTTGAAATCCTTGGCCATGGAGTACTCCATAAAAGTTTTCCCCTCATTATAGCAGCAATAATCGGGATTGGCGGAAAATAGCTGAGCAGTCCAAATTGGATCGGCCGGCCGATTGGGAACGGGAATTGCTCTGGTTCCCGGCGGTGCGGCACCGGCAGTCGGAAAGGCCGCATATCCGTGGCCGTCACGGCGGAATCCTGCCGCCGGCGGTACCGCTGCGACAAAAAGCTAACCGAAGGATGATGCCCGGTGGATTCCCTGTTTCAGACCCTGGCCGAACTTGGCAATGAGCTGCTGCACGAGTTTCTCTATATCCTCCCCTACCTGGCCATCGGCGTGTTCATGGAGGCGGTCATCCGGACCTTCCGCTGGCACGTCAAGATTCGCCACGCCCTGACCCGGTTCGGCACCTGGTCGATCGTCATCGCCACGGCCCTCGGGGTCATCAGTCCCCTGTGCGCCTGCGCCACCCTGCCACTGGTCATAAGCCTGATGCTGGGCGGCCTGCCGCTGGCGCCGGCCATGGCCCTGCTGGTCACCTCTCCGCTGATGAGTCCGGCATCCTATTCGATGCTCTCCGGCATGCTCGGGGTCGGCTGGGCCAACATTGTGGTTGCCTGTGCCGTGCTGCTCGGTCTGTTTGCCGGCGGTGTGACCCACCTGCTGCGCAATCGCGGCTTCCGTGAGGAGGAACTGTTCCGGCAGGAACTGCCCCAGGGGGATTTTCACGACCCGGATTACCCGGTCGAGGAGCTGCGCTGCGAATGCGGCAAGCAGCTTTCCCACCGGGTGAACCGCTGTACCCACAACAAGTTTCTCGTCTTTCTGGCGCGCTTCTGGGAAGGGAGCCTGAAGATCGGCCGCTTCGCCCTGATCGGCATGGTCATCGAGGTGCTGGCCGGTTTTTTCATTCCCAACCAGTGGCTGACCAACCTGCTGTCGGGCGACGGTATCCTGCCGGTCCTGACCATCACCTTCGCCACCATCCCGCTGCACCTGCCCCAGGTGACGGCTGCGTCGATGATCTTCGGATTTTTCCTGCCCGATCCGGGTCAGGTCATTCCGCTGGCTCCCGGGCCGGGTATCGCCATGCTGGTCGGCGGCCCGGTGACCGCCCTGCCGGTCATGGGGATATTTCTCACCATGTTCCGCAAGCGGGTCTTTCTGCTCTACCTGACCCTGTGCATCAGCGGCACGCTGATGCTGGCCTTTTCCTGGCGGCTTCTGAGCTCAGTCCTCTGAGGTCAGCAACTCAAGCGCGTCGGCCAGCCCCGTCAGGTCGGGAATGGTGTCCGGCGGCAGCTCTTCGATGTCGGCCAGCAGCCCCTGCAGGCGGCGGACGCAGGCCAGGGCCGCCCTGATGGCGCCGGTCTTCTGCTCCTCCGGGTTCGGCGGTACCGCTTCCCTGAACTGGCGCCGCACGGTGGCCAGGGAGCGCCCTTCCTCCAGCACCGCCCGGCGCAGGGCCTCCCGTGCCTCCGGGGCGGTGTCTTCCTCTTCGCTTGCCTGCCGGAGCAGGTCGACGGCGCGAAAATCGGGCAGGGCCTGCGTCGGCCTGTCCTTTGCCGTCAGTTCCGGCGCCTCGCGGGCCAGAAAGCCCCACGCGCGGGTCAGTTTCATCGCGGTCTGGGTGCGAATCCGGATTTCCTGTCGACAATAGTCCTCGAAGCTGGCATAACCCCAGTCAGAGTAAAGCCCCTGGTGCAGCACCTTCTGCAGCTGTTCGCCCAGGCTGGCCCAGGAGGATTTGAAATCCCGGGCCGACAGGAGCACCCGGTAGCGCGGCGAATCGGGATCGATCTGCCGCATGATCGCTTCGATGTAGTCCTCAGCGCGAGTTCTGGTCATTGGCTCACCTGCCACAATGGCTTCTGATCCTTGAAGAGGGTTGCTCAGCGGGCAGGGTAGCATGCCGCGGGGGCGCGGTAAACGATACGAATCAATGAGGTTTCCACAATGCGCACTCTCGATGTCGGCGATGAAACGGCCCGGCAGCTGAAAAACGGTCATCCCTGGGTGGTCGCCGATCGTTTCACCGCCCGCTGGCCGAAAAATCTGAAGGCAGGCGAGATCGTTCTTTTGCGTGCTCCGGGCGGCGACGGCCTCGGCAGCGCCCTGGTCGACCCGGGGGCGCGGGTGGTCGCCCGGCTGCTCGATGCCGATTCAACTATCATCGACCGCGACTGGATCGAGCAGCGTCTGAAAAGGGCCGTCGCCACGCGAAAGGAGCTGGTCGACCAGGAAAAAACCGACTGCCTGCGCCTGGTCAACGGCGAGGGGGACGGCCTGCCCGGTCTCACCCTCGACCGCTACGGCGACTGGCTGATGCTGCAGCTCTACACCGAAGCCTGGCTGCCGCATCTGGAACTGCTGGATGCCGCGATCGGGCGCGTCTTCCGGCCGTCCGGCCTTTATCTGAAACACCGGCCGCAGCAGACCCGCGAGCTGGCAAAGGATAAACATTCGGCCCTGGTGCGCCTGGTGTCCGGTCGACCTGCGCCGGAGTCCCTTACGGTCCATGAAAACGGGCTCGACTTTCTGGTGCGGCTCAACGAAGGGCTGCATACCGGGCTCTTTCTCGACCTGCGCGACCAGCGCGTCCGGTTCCGTCAGCTCGCCCGTGACCGGCGGGTGCTGAATCTCTTCTGCTTCACCGGCGCCTTCAGTGTCGCGGCGCTGGCCGGCGGTGCCCGCCAGGTTGTCAGCGTCGATGCCGCAAGAGGCTATCTCGACTGGTGCCGGGACAACATCGCCGCCAACGGGCTGCCGGGCGAGCGCAGTGAACTGGTGCGTGGCGACTGCTTCAAGGTGCTCAGGCGCCTGAAGGAGGAGGGACGCACCTTCGATCTGGTCTTTGTCGATCCGCCCAGTTTTTCGACCGTGGGCAAAAAACGCTTCACCACCCGCCAGGGGACCGCCGAGCTGTTTGCCGAACTGCTGCCGCTGGTCGAACCGGGCGGTCTGGTCATGGCCTGCTCCAACCACCAGAAGATCGACTGGCCCGATTATTTCCGCGAACTGCGGCGCGCAGCCGTGCGCGCCGGCCGCGGCCTGCAGGTGCTGCACACCAGCGGTCAGGGCGCGGACTTCCCCTATACCGTCGCATTTGGCGAGGGGCGCTATTTGAAGTGTGTTATCCTCAGAACATAAGTTCTGCCACCTGTGGAGATGTTGTGACCCGCGCCCTTGCTCGATTCCGAAAAAGTCTGGAAGGCATGCGTCCCAGAAAGTTTGTCCTGCTGGTGGCGGTTACCATTTTTCTGGCCGAATTCTTCGTCATGCTGGTGCTCGACTATGTCAACATGCCCTCTCACGGGTTGTTGCACATGGTCGAGGCGATTCTCGATTCCACCATCCTGCTACTGTTTCTGACGCCGCTCTATTTCCTCGTCTATCGCCCATTCTGGGAGGCACGCCAGCGCTACGAGGAAGAAATCCGGCAGCTGAATCTGCAGCTGATGCGCATTGCCGAGGGGGAACGCAAGAGGGTCAGCCACGAACTGCACGACCAGGTCGGGCAGTCCCTGGCCGCCCTGCAGTTCCGCATCTCCCTCCTCAAGCGCAAGCTGCCCGAAGGCCACGTGTTTCAACGCAAGCTGGTCGAGGACATGGTCAGGCAGGTCTCCGATCTCGGAGGCGACCTGCGCCGGATGACGCACAGGCTGCGGCCGGCCATGCTCGACAGCGGGGGGGTGCTGCCAGCCCTGGAAGGGCTTGTGGCTGATTACCGGCGCATGATGGAAGGAGTGGAGATCGACCTGGGGTGCGCCGGCTTCGACCAGGTCCTGGATCGACTGGATGAAGAATCCGAGTTGGCCCTGTTTCGCGTCGTTCAGGAATCGCTCAACAATATTCTGAACCACTCGGGTGCCAGACGGGTGGATATTTTGCTCAGTGCACAGGATTCCTGGCTGACGGTGGCTGTCAAAGACGATGGCTGCGGTTTCGATTCCGGGAAGGTTCCGGTTGACAGCGGCGGCCTGGCCGGCGTCGGTCTTGTCGGCATGCGCGAGCGCGTTTCAGCGCTCGGCGGTCGTTTTCTGGTCGACAGCGAACCGGGCAAGGGTACGACTGTCTATGCGGAACTGCCATTGGGGCGTGGAGATGAAGGATGAAGGAACCGATCCGTATTCTGATTATTGATGACCATGCCATGGTTCGCACCGGCATGAGGCAGATGTTCGAAAGCGAAACTGGATTGCTGCTGGCGGGCGAGGCCGAAACGGGCCAGGAAGGGGTGCGCCTGGCGGCCGAACTTCAACCTGACATCATCGTTCTCGATGTTTCTCTTCCGGATATCAACGGGCTTGAACTCATCACCCGGCTGAGCAGGGCGGCAAAGAAGGCGCGCATCATCATCTTTTCCATGTTCGGCAAGGAGGAGTTCGCCCACGAGGCGCTCAAGGCCGGTGCCCTCGCCTACGTGCTCAAGGGCGCGCCGGCCGAAGACCTGCTGCAGGCGATAAAATCCGTCATGCAGGATCAGTATTTCTTCAGTGCCCAGATTCAGCAGACGCTGGTGGAGGGCTATGTCGAGGCGAAGGAGAGCGCGGCAGACGAGGTCCGTCGGCGTAGCGAGCAGCTTACGGAACGGGAGAAGGAGGTTTTGCGCCATATCCTGCTGGGGAGTACCAACCAGGAAATGGCCGAGGCCCTTGGCCTGAGCGCCAAGACGGTGGAAAAGCATCGTGCCAGTCTCATGCGCAAGACCGACTGCAAGGGGCCGGTTGAGCTGGTGCGGTTTGCCGTCAGTGCCGGTTTGGCAGACCCCAAAACACTCGAACCCAGGTAGGGAGATTCATCCTGAAGCAAAAAGCCCCGCGTCGCAGGTTGCAACGCGGGGCTTTTTTGTTGCTTGAACCTTTCGAATCAGGCCCGTTCGGCTCCGAGGATCTCGATGGTCTCGCGCGGTACGTCCTGGTGCATGCCGTGGTTTTTCGTCGCCACCTTGCGGATGGCGTCCACGGTCTCCATGCCGTCGACGACCCGGCCGAAGACGCAGTAGCCCCAGCCTTGGGCGTTCTTGCCGCTGTGATTGAGAAACTCGTTGTCGGCCACGTTGATGAAGAACTGGCAGGTGGCACTGTGCGGGTCGCCGGTGCGGGCCATGGCGATGGTGCCGCGCTCGTTGCCCAGACCGTTGTCGGCCTCGTTTTCGATCGGCGCCATGGTGCCGGGTTTGGGACGCATGCCGGCATCCAGCCCGCCGCCCTGGATCATGAAACCGTCGATGACCCGGTGAAAGATGGTCCCGGCGTAGTAGCCGGCATCGACATAGGCAAGAAAGTTGGCGACGGTCTTCGGCGCCTTTTCAGCGTCGAGTTCCAGCAGGATATCCCCCTTGCTGGTCTGCAGGCGAACCTGCGGGTTGGTTTCGGACATTGAGACTGCTCCTGTTCTGTGGGGCCCGGTTTTGGCTGGGCCCGTGATTGCGGTTGAAGGCGCAAGTGTAGAAGAGTGGGGCGGGGCGGTCAAGGTGGGTGGA
>RFIO01000163.1 GCA_003695205.1 Deltaproteobacteria bacterium | reverse complement strand
TTTCAGGACGGGTGTAACGGGGAATCATGGTCGGGCTTTCTCCTGCGTTGGAATCGTGTCTCTCTATGGGCAATTTCAACTGTCGAAGTTCAGGCAGACACTCGGCCGGTCCTGCCAGCCGAAATTCAGTTGCGGCCGGCAGACATTCTGATTCGCAAGGACGGCATCGACGGCTCTGCGTGCATGTTCTGGCGTATTGTTGGTTTCACTCAGATGCGCCAGGAACACCGCCTCCAGGCCATCCCAGAGCAGGTCCGCCAGCAGCCCGGCCCCATCCTCGTTGGAAAGGTGACCGTGGTGGCCGCGGATGCGCTGCTTGAGCGGCCAGGGATAGGGGCCATCGCGCAGCAGTTCGGGATCGTGGTTCGTCTCCAGCACCAGCACCCGGCAGCCGCCGTAGTTCTGCCGCACCAGGCGGGTGGCGATGCCCAGGTCGGTGGCGATGCCCACCCTGCCGGCCGGGGTATCGATGACGAAACCGACCGGGTCGGCGGCGTCATGGGTGACCGGTACGGCCCGGACCTGCAGGTTTCCGACCTCGAAAACGGCGCCGCTGTCGAATTCGATCAACTCGTCCAGGCGTCCCGGGTTGGACAGCGCGTCCAGGGTGCGGTGGTGGATATGGACCGGAAGACCGTAACGCCGCGTCATGGGGCCCAGTCCGCGGCAGTGGTCGAGATGCTCGTGGGTCACCAGCAGGGCGTCAAGATCGCCGGCGTCGACGCCGATGGAGTCGAGCCGTGCCGTAAGTTCGCGAGCGGACAGCCCG
Organism: Deltaproteobacteria bacterium; assembly: GCA_003695205.1. Classification (GTDB taxonomy): domain Bacteria; phylum Desulfobacterota; class Desulfuromonadia; order Desulfuromonadales; family Geothermobacteraceae; genus Geothermobacter. Next base: position 3,972 of record RFIO01000163.1, on the reverse strand, counting down.
GCATCGACCAGCAGGCGGGTTCCCGCGGCTTCGACATAGATGGCATTCCCCTTGCTGCCGCTGGCCAAAAGGCAGACCCGCAAAACTCTCTCCCATGCTGGTTGACAGGCGCGCCCTTTATACCGGAAATACCCAGCTACCGCAAGCCTCCATCCGGCCGCCTGCGGTTATTCCCGATCAGCCCCTTGCTGGCATGAAAATCCCGACATTTGCCAGCGCAAACAATGCGATAAAGAACAGGACACATCCCGTCGATGGAAATGGAATACAAGCGGTTGAAATTTCATCCCGTTGGGATACATTGGAGAAGCTGAAGGCTACCGTCAACCCGCACACAAACCTGCAACAAGTCTGGGAGGACCCAAAATGCCGGCAAAGATTGCCATCAACGGATTCGGACGAATCGGACGCAATGTTCTGCGCGCGGGCATCGACAACCCCAACCTGGAATTCGTCGCCATCAATGACCTGACCGACCCGGCGACCCTGGCCCACCTGCTCAAGTACGACTCGGTCCACGGCCGGTTCGAGCGCGACATCCGGGTCGAGGGAGACGACATCCGTATCGACAACCGCACCATCCGCGTCTGTTCGGAACGCGACCCCGCGGCCCTGCCCTGGCAGCAACTTGGCATCGACATCGTCATCGAATCGACCGGCCTGTTCACCAAACGGGCCGATGCAGCCAAACACCTCGAAGCGGGCGCTTCGCGTGTGGTGATCAGCGCTCCCGGCAAGGAGGTCGACGGCACCTTCTGCATGGGAGTCAACCACCAGGACTATGACCCGGCCAGGCACGTCGTCGTTTCCAACGCCTCCTGCACCACCAACTGCCTGGCCCCGGTCGCCAAGGTCCTCAACGACAGTTTCGGCATCCGCCGGGGGATGATGACCACGGTACACTCCTATACCAACGACCAGCGCATCCTCGACCTGCCGCACAGGGATCTGCGACGGGCCCGGGCTGCCGCCCTGTCGATGATCCCGACCACCACCGGTGCCGCGAAGGCGGTCGGTCTGGTGCTGCCTGAACTGAACGGCAAGCTCTCCGGCATGGCCGTCCGGGTACCGACCCCGAACGTATCCCTGATCGACCTGGTGGTGGAAACGGAGAAGGAAACCACCGCCGAAACGGTCAACGCCGTGATGAAGGAGGCGGCCGCCGGCCCCATGCAGGGAATCATTGACTACTGCGAGCTGCCGCTGGTCTCGGTCGACCTCAAGGGAGCCAGCGTCTCGGCGACCTTCGATGCCCCTTCCACTATGGTCATGGACAAGAATCTTGTCAAAGTGCTGGCCTGGTACGATAATGAGTGGGGCTATTCGAACCGGGTTCTCGACCTGGTCGGCCACATCGCCGACCGGCTCTGACCGACCCGGTTCGATATCCGCAGACAAGTTCCCGAGGGGCAGGCACCACCTGCCCCTCGCCATTTCCTCAGGAGGGAGAACCCGTGTTCAACAAGCTGACGATCGATGACATCGAAGTTTCCGGCAAGAGGGTCTTCTGCCGGGTCGATTTCAACGTACCCCTGGACGAGAACGGCGCCATTACCGACGATACCCGCATTCGCGCGGCGCTGCCGACCATCCGCAAACTGGTCGACTCAAACGCGAAGCTGATCCTCGCCTCGCATCTCGGCCGTCCCAAGGGGGAAGCCAACCCGAAATACAGTCTGGCTCCCGTGGCCCCTCACCTGTCCGAACTGCTCGGCCGCCCTGTTGCCATGGCGCCGGACTGTATCGGCCCCCAGGTGGAAGGGCTGGTCTCGGCACTGAACGACGGTGATGTCCTTTTGCTGGAGAACCTGCGGTTTCACATTGGCGAGGAGAAAAACCACGAGGATTTCGCCCGCCAGCTGGCCGCCCTGTGCGATGTCTACGTCAACGATGCCTTCGGCACCGCCCACCGGGCCCACGCCTCAACCGCCGGCGTACCGGCGCTGGTCAGGCCGGCCGCTGCCGGCTACCTGATGCAGAAGGAGCTGCAGTACCTCGGCCAGGCGCTGGCCGAACCCCAGCGCCCCTTCGTCGCCGTCATCGGCGGCGCCAAGGTCAGTGACAAGATCCTGGTCATTGAAAACCTGCTCGGCAAGGTCGACACCCTGCTTATCGGCGGCGGCATGGCCTACACTTTCCTGCGTGCCCGTGGCGTTGCCACCGGCAAGTCCCTGGTCGAGGAGGACCGCGTCGAGCTGGCGGCGGAACTGCTGGCCAAGGCGCAACAGCGGGGAGTCGAACTGATGCTGCCCGAAGACCACCTGATGGCCGACAGCTTCAGCGCCGAGGCAACACCCGTCGCCAGCGACGGCGTCACCATCGACGACAGCCTGATGGCCCTCGACATCGGCCCGAAAACCCGCGAACGCTACGCCCGGGTCATAACCGGTGCCAGGACCGTCGTCTGGAACGGCCCCATGGGCGTGTTCGAATTCAACGCCTTCGCCGAAGGGACCCTGGCCATCGCCCGTGCCCTGGCCGAAACCGACTGCCTGAGCATAATCGGCGGCGGAGATTCGGTTGCGGCGGTCAACAAGACCGGCCTGCAGGACAAGATGACACATATTTCGACCGGTGGCGGGGCCTCACTCGAATTTCTCGAAGGCAAACAGCTTCCGGGCGTAGTCGCCCTGAGCGACCGCTGACAGGAGACGCACCATGCGCACACCGATCATTGCCGGCAACTGGAAGATGCACAAAACCATCAACGAGGCGGTCGAACTCGCTTCCAGCGTATCGGATGCGACCGCCGTCCTTGACGGCGTTGAAGTCATCATCGCGCCCCCCTTCACGGCCCTGAGCCGCGTGGCAGAGGCCCTGCCCGCCGACGGCCGGGTTCAATTGGCGGCCCAGAACTGCTACTGCGAAGGCCAGGGAGCCTACACCGGTGAAGTCGCTCCGGCCATGCTGGTCGATGCCGGCTGCAGTCACGTCATCCTCGGCCACTCCGAGCGCCGCCAGCTTTTCGGTGAATCGAACGAACTGATCAACCGCAAGACCCACGCGGCCCTCGACGCCGGTCTCAGGGTTATCCTGTGTATTGGCGAGACCCTGGATGAACGCGAGTCTGGACGCATGTTCGAGGTCCTCAAGGACCAGACGGCCGAAGGGCTCAAGGGGCTGACACCCGAACAGATGGATCAGGTGGTCATCGCCTACGAACCGGTCTGGGCGATCGGCACCGGGCGCACCGCCTCCGCCGATCAGGCCGAGGAGGCCCACAGTTTCGTGCGCGGCCTGATTGCCGGACTGTTTGACAAGCCGGTTTCCGAGAAGGTGCGCATCCTTTACGGCGGCAGCGTCAAACCGGACAACGTTGACGGACTGATGGCGCAGCAGAACGTCGATGGCGCCCTTGTGGGAGGCGCCAGCCTGAAGGCCGATGATTTTGCCCGTATCATGAATTTTTCCGTCGAGGCTTGATCAGACGCATTTATGGCTTTTGCCAGATGTCCTTTTGTGCTAGGGTACTGCGCCGCATCACAAATGAGAACAAGGAGCTGAACAGACTGCCATGGTTACTTTCCTGGTTTTTCTGCACGTTGTTGTCTGCCTCGCCCTGATCGTCATCGTACTGCTGCAGGGCAGCGGCAAGGGAGCCGAAATGGGTGCCTCTTTCGGCGCCGGCGCCTCCCAGACCGTATTCGGCGCCACCGGCGGCCAGTCCTTTATCGGCAAACTGACCACCGCCGCCGCGGTTATCTTCATGCTCACCAGCCTGATCCTCGCCTACTTCCACAGGCTGCCGGGTGCCACGAGCGTCATGCCCGAAACCGTCGCGCCGCAGCAGACCGCCCCTGCGCAGCCGACGGCTCCGGCCCCTGCGCAACCGGCTGAAAAAAAATGATTCGAGGCAGTTGACAGCCCGATAGTGAATCAGTATAAATACGTCGCTCGCCGAAGTGGTGGAACTGGTAGACACGCCATCTTGAGGGGGTGGTGGCCAACCGGCCGTGCGAGTTCGAGTCTCGC
>RFIO01000162.1 GCA_003695205.1 Deltaproteobacteria bacterium | reverse complement strand
TCCGCCTTGATCTGATCAGGGTGAAACCCGGTGACAGCCAGAAAAGAAGTATTGTAGCAGGCTATCTGATCCAGGGCCTGTGCCTGTTTGTGCGAGGGTACGTAGAGAAGGGCGTTAAGCAAAACAACGACGGTATAGGTGCGACGGGGCTGAAACTGGGTGAAATCACAGGGCGCAAGAAACGAAGTCCTTGCTTGAAGTTCCTCAGAGATTTTCAGTCCCTCTGGTACAGGTTGAAAGTAGCGGCGTTCGGCCCTGGTCATGCCTTCTTCGATTTCGCCTGGGAAAACTCCCTGGGCGGCAAAAGCAAGAAATCCGGGCTCCTTGTCAACGGCGAAACACTGCAGATCGAACTGATGGTTGAAACCACCAATGAGATATTGGATCAACAGGGAGTAGACCTCGGCACCAATGGAACAGGCATGAAACAGAATGGAACACTTCTTCAGACCGGTGGCGGCGAGCTCTTCCAGAAGGGTTTGAAACAGAGGGCGGTTGCGGAAAAAGGCAGTTGTACCGATAGCCGTGGTTGTGGCCGGTCGCAGGCGCACCGGAATCGGTGGTATGGTTTGGTCTGCTTGCCTGGTTTTTGCCAGCATAGATACGGTTTTTCAGCTCTGTACCGTTGGCAGGGGAGTCCGGGTATTGAAAGGCGCCCCTTCGAGGATGACCTGGATCGCCCTCCTTGTTTCCGGGGCGAAGATGACCGGGGCGGCGAGGTTCATGGTGATGCTTTTGTCCGGGTGGACGGTGACCACCGCCAGGGCGTAGGCGTCCTCGGCCTTGCTGATGCCGAGCCTGGCCATTTCGTTTTTGTCGGGCGCAACCGCATAATCGACAAAGAAGTTGCCCGGGTCGGTGAGCAGAAAGGCGATGTCGGCGTCATCCACGCTCTGAATCCAGAAGAGCAGCTCGCCTTCCCGGTTGGGCATGACGATGAAATCGTGCAGTTCCTCGAAGCCGATCATGCCGTCGGGAAAATGAATCAGGTTGTCCTGGGAGTATTCGATGTCGCCGAAGCGGGTTCCGGAAATCTTCATGGTCTTGGTTGTTTCCTGCTGGTGTCGAGTTTCCTGCTGAGATCCTGCAAGTCCACAGGTTGCCATTGGGTCGCCTTCCTGTTTTCTTCGGTGATTCTTTCGTAGACCTCAAGCCGGTGAATTTTCTTGGACCTGGGCGCGTCGATGCCCAGGCGGATACTGTTGCCTCTGACTTCGACAACGGTGATCCGGACGTCGTCGCCAATGATGATTCCTTCACCACTTTTGCGTGTCAATACTAGCATCCTTGCCTCCATGCACCTTATCGGTGCCCGCATCCGTGAGTTTAGTTTTTTTTGAATTGAAAAGATTGACCATCGGCAAAGCCGATGACTTCACATTAACGCAACTTGTCAATTCATGGTAGGTCTTATTAAATATGGGAAGGCCGATTCGTTCAAGGGGGATTGCGGATGCTTGGTGCCATCGCCGGAGATATCATCGGGTCGCGGTTTGAGTGGAGCCCGGTCAAGACGACGGAGTTTGACCTGTTTCACCGGGACTGCCAGTTCACGGACGATTCGGTGCTCACCTGTGCCGTCGCAGAGGCGTTGATGGATGGCGGCACCTACGCCGACGCACTCAGGCGGTGGGCCAGGAGATATCCCGATGCCGGGTATGGTGGCAGTTTCAGGTCCTGGATGGAATGCCCGGGTGCCGGGCCGTACAATTCCTGGGGCAACGGTTCCGCCATGAGAGTCAGCCCGGTGGCCTGGCTTTGTGACACCGAGGAGGCGGCCCTTATGCAGGCGCGTGCCAGTGCCGTCCCAACGCATGACCATCCTGAAGGCATCAGGGGGGCCGAAGCGGTTGCCCTCGGTATATTCATGGCCCGCCGGGGAGCAAGCCGGGAAGAGGTCGGGTACGAACTGCAGTCGAGATTCGGCTACGACCTGTCGACGCCCCTTGAGGACATCCGGCCCTGGTACCAGTTCGATGTCAGTTGTCCGGGGTCTGTCCCCCCGGCTATCCGTGCCTTTCTGGAAGCGACCGATTACGAATCGGCCGTGCGCAACGCCATCAGCCTTGGTGGCGATGCCGATACTCAGGCGGCCATCGCCGGGTCCCTTGCGGAGGCCTGTTGGGGGGTGCCGGAACCAATCCGTGCCTTCGCACTGGGACTGTTAACTCCCGATATGCGGGAATTGCTCGCAAGGTTCGAGCGTCATATCGGAATAACATGTGAGCGGGGTGGGGGGAAGGCCTGAAGCCAGGGCAGGTCCTACTTCTTTACCTTTTTCAGTTTTTCAGGCGAAGTCAGGGTAATGATGACCTGACCTTCAGTCCTGCGGTTTTTCTGGCGGCCCGACGCGCTGGTATTGTCGGCTACCGGCTTTTTGTAGCTGAACCAGGTGATCAGTACCCGTGACGGATCGATGCCGTACTTGTAGATGATGCGGTTCCGTACCGCTTCGGCTCGGCTGCGGGAAAGACGGTAGTTGAAAGCGTCAGGCCCGGTGCTGTCGGTATGGCCGCCGAGGGTGATGGACATCTGCGGGAACTGCTGCAGCAGCTGGCCAACCTTGTCGATTTTCTCCATATCCTCCCTGGAGATGGTCGATTTGCTGACCGGGAAATGGACCACCAGGCGTTCGAACGGTTCGATTTTCTTCCCGGCCGGGACAACCGGGACAGGTGCGGGTTTGCCTGTGCCTGGTTTTGCGGCAGGTTGCAGCACAGGTTTGACCTGTTTTGCCTGCAGCCGGGGCAGAGCCTTTGGCGCAGGCGGAGTCGGGCGCGCCTTGCCCTTGACAAGATCGATACCGATAGGTGGACAGATGGCATTGGGGTCGAGGTCTTTTTCGGAGAAGCTGAAGGAATCGCTCAGCCGGGGAAAGGTTTCCGGGCGCACGCCGAGGCTGTCGACCAGGGTGCCCATGGCAGCCTGGGTTCGGGCATAGGCGATTTCCCGGTCGACCAGTGCCGACACGTAGGTGCGGCGTGCCTGGAAATACTCGTTCTCGGTATCGAGCAGGTCGAGCAGGGTGCGCTGGCCGATATCAAACTGTTTGCGGTAGGCTTCACGTGCTCGCTGGATCGATTCCATGTGAAGTTTGAGCTGGTCGAGTTGCTGCCGCAACCGTATGACATCGGTGAAGGCGATATCGAGGGTCTGCCGGATGTTGCGACAGACCTTGTTTTTCTTTTCGCGCGCCTCGTCCAGGCGATACTCGAATTCCTTCGCTGTCGCCTGATCGGTCCAGCCGTTGAACAGGTTGTAGTTCATGCGCAGTTCGATCAGACCGTCGGTGCTGCGTCCCTCGACTGCGCTACGGTCGTAGCCGGTTTCGGTGCGGGCGTGCAGGTCGAAACGGGGCCTGAAAAGGCTGCGGGTACGTTTCTGCTCGGCACGCGCAGCCAGGACCTGTTCCATGGCCGAGGTGAATTCCGGGTTGCGGGTGAAGGCCCGTTTCAGGGCGTCGGTCTTGTCGTTCGGCAGGTCGGTGTCGATCAGGTCGGCGTCTTCCAGCTTCTCAGCGGGCATCTCGCCGACGATGCGCAGGTAGCGGGCGCTGACATCGTGCAGGTTGGCCGCTTCGGTGATGCGGTTCGATTCGGCAAGAGCCAGGCGGCCTGTGGCCTGTTCCAGGTCCACGCCGCGGCCGATGCCGGCCTCGACCCGTTCTTTGACCTGCAGATAGACCTTGTGGTGCTGTTGATAGTTTTCTTCGGCGAGATCGAGAAGTTTGCGATAGCGCAGGACATCAAGGTAGGCGCGCGCGGCTTCCAAGGCCACGGTTTCGGCGGCATCAAGCAGGTCGTACCAGGCGGCGCGCTGCAGATGGTCGAATTTTTCGATCCGGTAGCGTGTCGAGCCGCCGTCAAAGAGAAGTTGTGTCAGGTCAAGTGCGGCTTCGCGCGGCGTATAGTCGGAATTTCCGGCATCTGTGTCGTAGGTTTCCCAGCCGAGGCGACCCGAAAGATCAACCCGGGGCAGCCAGCCTCCGCGGGTACCTTTGGCCTGTTGCTCGACGGCCAGAAAGGCATCGTATTTGGCCAGAACTTCGGGATTGCCGGTCACCGCCTGGCGAACAGCCTCTTTCAGGTTGGTGGCGGCAAAGCAGCTGGAGGAGGTGAGGAAAAAGAAGAAAACGGCAACGGCGACCAGAAGCAGTCTGGCCGCTGATTTCAGATAAGGTGTGGAGAACCCCTGATGTGTCATGAAATCGATAATTGTGATAGCAGAAATTTTAGCAACAATTCATAACTTGTCTGGTCTTTTGGCGCAAGAAAAAATCTATAAATTTTGGTGATTTTATGTGTGGTTTGTGAAAAGACGCAATGCCCTAGGCAAAATCGCCAAACCTGCCGATACGTAGATGGTACCGATTACCTGCCGGTGGGGATGCTTTTGATAGCAGCAAAAGACAGTTTTCCTTTCCCTGTATTTATCCTGGGCATCTGGCTGATGTTCGGCTGCTGGTGCGTTCTGGCCCTGCAGGTTGATTTCGGTCGC
>RFIO01000161.1 GCA_003695205.1 Deltaproteobacteria bacterium | reverse complement strand
GGAACAGATAGCAGCGATCGACATCAAGAAAATGTCCTATCTCGGCCAGGGCAAAATCAATCCCTTCGTCAATCCGGGCGGACGGCAGCGACAGCAGCCGGCGGATGATGCCAAAGAGCAAGTCCTGGCAGGGTAAAGTCTGTTCGGCGGAATCAGCCCGACGAAGTTGCAGGAGGAAGCCTCCATCCACCAGAAGGGCCTGGGCCAACCAGCGGTCAGGCAGGTGAGGAAGCACCCGATGCCAGGCACCCGGCACCTGTCGCAGACAATTGAAGGCCCCCTGAACATGGCACACCAGCTGGCAGCAATCAGCATCCATCATCAGATGGTGCTCGCGTACCAAGACCAGCATGGCGTCGTTTGCCGCCCGTACCCGCCCCTCGGCATCTGTCAGAATGGCCGGAGCCGGTATACGGCCAAGGTCCACTGGGCCGGTTGAAGTCAGCCCGCCATTGACACGTCCAGGTTCTGCCATGTCGAGACCTCTTGTTTCGAACCGGATTCGATGACCGTCGGCCCCTCTTCAAAGCTTTCCTTCTGTTCCGGAGGTTCGGATTTGACCGGAAGGATCACGGTAAAGGTCGTCCCGTTACCGGGCTGTGAGTCGACCTCGATTCTGCCGCCATGCCTGCGCACGATGTCCCATGAGATGCTTAGTCCCAGGCCTGTTCCCTTGCCGACATCCTTGGTAGTGAAGAAGGGTTCAAAAATTCGCGAGCGAACATCTTCGGGAATTCCGCAGCCGGTATCGCTGATGGCGACAGAGATGTCCTGCTCACGAGCCCGGGTGACGATACTTATCTCACCCTCTTTTTCAATGGCATGGGCGGCGTTGACCAGAAGATTCATGAAGACCTGGTTCAGTTCCTGTGCCCGGCAGAAGGTTTTGGGCAGCTCGCCGTAGTCCCTGGTGACCTTGGCCTTGTACTTGAGCTCGTTCCAGATGACCTTGAGGGTCGATTCGAGACACTCGTTCAGGTCGGCCTGCTGCCAGCCATTGCTGTCCACACGACTGAAGCTCTTCAGGTTCTGGACAATCTCCTTGACCCGTTCCATCCCCTGTCGCGATTCGGTGATCAGATCGGGCACATCCTCGCAAACGGCATTCAGTTTCAGTTCACGCTCGAGCCGATTGAGGCAGTCAAGCTCTTCACCGTTTCCGCCTTCTTCCAGCATTTGCCGGATTTGTGAGCGGAAGGTAAGAAGCCGCTCGAAATATTTGCCGAGGGTGCCAAGGTTTGCATTGACGAACCCGACCGGATTGTTGATTTCATGGGCGACCCCGGCAGCGAGCTGACCGATGGATGCCATTTTCTCCTGCTGCAGCATCTGCGATTGCGCCGCCTTGAGCTGCCGGTTCAATTTGTCCAGCCTGTCCGCCTGTTCGGCCAGCTGCCGCTGGTTCTCCCCCATCTCTTCAACCATGCGCCAGGACTCATCAAGGGCTTTTTCCAGGTTCTCCTCCGCCGTCAACTTGCCCTGGATATAGTCATCAAGGCGCCGAGTCTGCCAGAGCAGAAAAACCATGGCAAACAGCAAAACCGATGTGGGCAGAATCGACAGACGCAGCAGCAGGCTGTGAAGAGTCGCCATGCGCCCACTGACGTCGATGTAAAATTCGAAAGCACCGAGAAACTGCCCCTGGCGCACAATCGGAACGTAAACTTCGACCACATCCTGCTTGTATGTCTGGCCTTCCAGGGACGCATGCCGCTTGCGCACCAGCTTGACGAAGGTTTTCCCGGCGGCCACCTGACGATGGAAATAGTCGTGAGTATTGCGTTTGCCGATGTCCTCGAGATCGGTGGAGTAGATGGTGCGACCATCGGCCAGAAAGAATTTCAGCTTCAACAGATCGACGTCTCCTACCACCTGCCTGAACTCATCCCTGAGATAGTCGGGGACCATCCCCTGGCTCAGCCAGTCCTCCCAGTTCTGATCCGACAGGAGGACTCTCGACAAGAGCCGGCTGATCTGGGTCGCATCGTCCTCGACATCAGCAACCGTGTTCTCGACGAACCGTGGATAAACGTAGACAAGGTTGAGAATCGGGATGCCGATTCCTACCACCAGACAGATGATGGCCATTAAAACCAGTGAGCGTCTTTTGCCGTTAGCAGGCGCCATCCGACTGTCCTCCGATGAGTGAAGCTTCACGAACTGGGCAGAGCTGCGCACCCTTCTTTTCGGAGGAAAGCGCCATGATCTTTAGCGCCATCAGGAAGGACCGGACAGGCCTGATTTACCGGGGTGACGGGAAAACAGGGGTTGTAGGAGACACGGCCGTTGGTACGGCCGGTTATTCCTTGCAGGTTTCGGACAGGTCGAACAGCCCCTCGGCATTGAGGATGGAGATCAATTTCCCCTCAACCCGAATCAGCCCCTCGTCCTGCAGGCGCCGGAAGGTACGCGACAGGGTTTCACTGACAGTACCGAGGTTGGAGGCGAGCTGCGACTTGGAAACGGGCAGTTCCACCCGTCGAGCCGGCCCCGCAAGGTCGATGAGGTAGCGGGCCAGGCGTGCGGGAACATCCTTGAAGGTCAACTCCTCGATCTGCGAGGCGAATTGCCTCAGGAAGCGTGACAAACCGCCGATCATGTTCAGGGCCAGCCGGTTGCGGCTTTCAAGCAGGGCGAGAAATTCGTCCTTCGGCAGAAAAATCAGATCGCTTGTTTCCAGGGGTTCCGCGTAGGCGGGGTAATGGCCATCGCCGAAGATGGCCGCCTCGGCAAAGGACCAGCCGGGGTGGATGATGTGCAGGATGCGCTCCTTGCCTTCGGGGGATAGCTTGTAGATCTTGACCTTGCCGGAGCCGACGATGAAAAAACCTTCGGCCGGGTCGCCATCGGCGAACAGGACCTCCCCTTTCCGGGCGGTTCGGCGGCGGCAGATGGCCTCAAGCTTCTCCAGGTCATCAGCATCGGCGCCGGCAAACAGGTAGCTTTGATGCAGCAGATCGCGCGTCTCGGGAGCGGTGGGCATGGCGGGCTCCTCCGGTGGTCGTTTTACTGGTAGCCCTGGTCGGGGCCGGGGCCGGGTTTGCGCAGGGCCATAATCAGCAACGCGAAGGGGCCGAGCAGCAACCCAAGGCAGACCCACAGCGGGACGTTGAAGTTCTTGCCCTTGGCGATCGAAGCGGCGCCGACACCGAAGGCGGCCCACATGAACAGAAATTCCATGATTCAGTTCTCCGGTTGTATGGTCAAATCGGTATAGACCAGTCGTGAACGGTCCTTGCGGACCTCCAGGCGTATATCGAGGGCGTCGGTACGCCATTCGGCCAGACGCTGCCAGGAGGAAATCGTCGTGCGGGCACGGCCGTACTCCTGTGTCAGGGTCCGGACAATGCGCTCGGACACCGCGCTGTTGAACCCCTGCGGAAACCTCACTTCGATTGACCTGACAACCGGGTCTCCGGATGGAGCATCCACCAGGCGAAGATAAATGGTTCCATCGTGGTTCAGGTACCGCCCCGTACAATAAAAGACCCTGGCGTCAGGGTCGAGAAACCGCTCCTGGAAACTACGGGCCGCGTGCAGTCTCCCCACGGGAGCTATGGCGACATCCTTCTGCCGGGCAAGATCCCAGACCTGCTGCCGGGTCATGCCGGTCTGCCAGATGTCGACCGTCACGGCAAGCACCCCGGTTGCAGGCAGTATTCCCGTCATAAGAAACAGAAACAACCATACCGCGCGCATGGGCCAAGTATGACCGCCCGAAGGCCGTTTGGTCAACCGGGAACATTTCCAGCCAACGGCGCGAAACGTTGCAGAACAGACCTGACAACCGGAACGGCGAGGCTGTTGCCGACCAGCTTCCAGCGCTGACGCAGGGTCAGGTTTTCCGGAAACCGAAACCCATCCGGGAACCCGAGCAGACGGCAGACCTCTTCGGGAGCAAACCGCCGGATACCACCCGGAGTCTTCAAAAAGGCCCCCGAATGCATGAGGGTGCGGCCGTAACTTGAAGTAAAGCAGGTGGTCACGGCCTTGTCGTCTGAAGGGTCGAGCAGCCGCAGGCCATCGGCAAATCGGTCCAGAACCTGTTGCGGCAAATAGAGCTCCCTGGGGAGCAAACCGTTTTCCGGCTGCAGAAATTGCCTCAGTGGGCACAACCGTTGAGACTTCGGAATGGGCACATCTGCAAGGCCTGTCCTGCTGGCCAGCAGGTAGAAGCGCGGCCGGCGCATGGGATAGCCGAACTGGGTCGGACAGAGTTCGCCCTGCCACAGTTCGAAACCAAGCTCCTCAAGCCGACGGCAAAGCAGTTGGTGCATGGCTGACCCGACAAAACCTGCCACATTTTCCAGTCCGATACCGACGGGGCGCCTGTTGGGTGCCAGGTCTGTCAAAAGCTCGAGCAGACGGCGGAAACTTGCGGTGCGTGGGTCTTCCAGGTCCCGTCGACGGCCGCGCACCGAAAAGGGCTGACAGGGTGGCGACAGCCACCAGAAATTTGCGTTGAGAGCTGACAACTCCTTGAGCTTGAGATGCTCCAGGTTGCGACTACAGGCGTAATGGTCAGGAAAGTTGACACGATAGGTCTCGATGCCCAGGGGATTCTGGTCCCAGGCGGCGACCACCTTCAAGGGAGTATCACCCACAGCGGCGGCAAACCCGCCAATACCACAGTAAAACTCGATGGCGCGCATGTCTCAGCTCCCCGTCGCGGCAACGTCTCAAACGTCACAGCACTTGCCTGCTCTCTGGAATAACGACCTAACCTATCATAAACACGACCTTTTTCACAGAGAGGTCTGGCACGATGTTTGAAAATTTCACCGGTGCTCAACGTCGAAAAATCTGTCTCTGGAGGTGAGAAAAATGGCCAACTGGCACGAACTGAAAGAAGGAGCGGAACAGGTTCTCCATTCGGTGTCCGAAGGCTGGCAGCGTCTGATCGACCGTGCCTCCGGCGCGTTGACCCGTTACCTTCCCGGCCGGAACCGGGACGAAAGGGACAGCGACGAGCAGCGCGAACTTTCCCGACGCAGCTCAGGCTGGGGCATGCTGGCCGCCGAAGTCATCGAAACGGACCGGTCATTGAGCGTTCGCCTTGAAGCCCCGGGCCTCGAACCGGCCGACCTGGACATCCAGGTGATCGACAACACCCTGGTCATTCGGGGTGAGAAGAGGGTCCAGCAGGAAAAGGTCGACGGCCGCTTCCACATCATGGAATGCGCATACGGCCATTTCGAACGGGCCATCCCCCTGCCCTGCGGTGTCGACAGTGACCGGGCAGAGGCCAGCTATCGCAAGGGCGTTCTGCGCATCGACCTGCCCAAGAGCAGCGAAACACGCGGTCGGGTCATCAAGGTGCGCTGAACATTGGTTCCACCCATCAGGTACAGGGCGGCAGGAGTCAACCTGCCGCCCTGAATTTTAAACGGTAACTGACACCTGCGTGGGCTTATCACCGGCGAAAAGCACACCCATTGATCCAGGTGACAGTTACAGGCCGGTTATCCTGCCATCGGCCGTCAAGTCGATCCCTTCGGCCAGGGGGTGCTTCGGCAGCCCCGGCATGCGAAGAATGTCACCGGTCAACACCACCAGAAACCCGGCGCCACTGTTGATGCCGACCGAACGCACCGTCACGTCAAAGTCTCTCGGCCGGCCCTTCAGTTTCGGGTCATCGGAAAGGGACGTCGGCGCCTTGGCGATGCAGACCGGCAGATTGGAATAGCCGAGATCACGCACCTGGCGCAACTCGCGCTCGGCCTGCCGGGTAAAGGCGACATCGCCAGCGCCGTAGATGTCCCGGCAGACCGTTCTGATCTTCTCCTCCACCGGCATATCCAGGGGGTAAAGAGGCCGGAAAGGTCGGCTGTTTTTTGCGGCACTGATAACGGCACGCGCCAGAGCCAGGGCCCCCTCGCCTCCGTCCCGGAAGTGGCGGCACGAGGCAAAAGCCACCCCCATCTCCGCGCAGCGGCGGCGCACGCAGGCAATTTCAGCGTCGCTGTCCGTGTCGAAGCGGTTCAGGGCGACGACAGGTTCCTTGCCGAACTTGCGAACGTTTTCAATGTGTTTGTCGAGATTGACCAGCCCACGCGCCAGGATGTCGGCGTCGGGGCGTGTAAGCTGGTCCTTTCCAGCGCCGCCGTGCATCTTGAGGGCGCGAACCGTTGTGACCAGCACCACCGCCACCGGATCGAGCCCCGCCTGGCGACACTTGATGTCGAAAAACTTCTCAGCCCCCAGGTCGAAACCGAAACCGGCCTCGGTGATGGCCCAGTCGGCATGGTGCATGGCCATGCGCGTGGCTACCAGGCTGCTGCAGCCGTGGGCGATATTGGCAAAGGGGCCGCCGTGGACCAGTGCGGGCACTCCTTCGACTGTCTGCACCAGGTTGGGGTGGATGGCGTCGCGCAGCAGTGCCAGCATGGCCCCTGTCACCTTCAGTTGCGACGCGTAGACCGGTGCCCCCTGCCAGGTAAAAGCGACCAGGGTCCGGTCGATCCTGCGCCGCAGGTCGGCCACATCTTCGGCAAGGCAGAGCATGGCCATCACTTCGGACGCGGCGGTGATGTCGAAGCCCCCCTCCCGCGGCAACCCCTGCCCGGGGCCTCCCAAACCCAGGACGATGTGGCGCAAGCTGCGGTCGTTCATGTCCATGACCCGGCGCCAGAGAACACGGCGCGGATCGATGCCGAGTTCATTGCCGTGGTGGATGTGATTGTCGATAACCGCGGAAAGCAGGTTGTTGGCACTGGTGATGGCGTGAAAATC
>RFIO01000160.1 GCA_003695205.1 Deltaproteobacteria bacterium | reverse complement strand
GTCGACCACCTGGGCCACCGTCGACCGCTTCTGGCCGATGGCGACGTAGATGCAGATCATGTTCTGGCCCTTCTGGTTGATGATCGCATCGATGGCAACGGCGGTCTTGCCGGTCTGGCGGTCGCCGATGATCAGCTCGCGCTGGCCGCGGCCGATGGGCACCATCGAGTCGATCGCCTTCAGGCCGGTCTGCATCGGCTCATGAACCGATTTACGGGTAACGATACCGGGCGCCTTGACCTCGACCTTGCGGAAGTCGTTGCTATCGATCTCTCCCTGGCCATCGACCGGGATACCGATGCCGTTGACGACGCGGCCGAGCAGGCCCTCGCCCACCGGAACCTGAACGATACGCTCGGTGCGCTTGACGGTGTCGCCTTCCTTGATGTGATGAGCCTCGCCGAGGATGGCGGCACCGACATTGTCCTCTTCGAGGTTGAGGACCATGCCCATGGTTTCGCCCGGGAACTCGAGCAGCTCGCCGGCCATGGCCTTGTCGAGGCCGTGGATACGGGCGATACCGTCACCGACGGAGATGATGGTGCCGGTTTCGCTGACTTCAACCTCGCGACCGAAGTTCTCGATCTGCTTCTTGATGATCGCGCTGATCTCTTCCGCTCTGATTTCCATAGGACCTTCTCACCCCTTTTTTAAGGTATCTTCAATACGTTTGAGCTGTGTTTTCAGGCAGGCGTCGAACAGGCGGCCACCTATTTCGACCTGAATGCCGCCAATCAGCTCCGGATCGACGTCAACGGTCAGTTCGATGGTCTTGCCTGTCTGTTTTTCGAGGCACTCGCGGATGGCCTTCTGCTGGTCGGCATCCAGCTCCGCGGCACTGATGACCCGGGCGCGCTGAACGCCGGCCATGTCGTCGGCCAGTTCCCGGTAGGTCTCGGTGATCTGCTCCAGGAAGCTGAGTCGGTCCTTTTCCAGCAGCAGACCGAGGAAGGCACGCATCCCCTCGGAGAGCTTCAGGGTCTCGACCAGGTCGGCCAGAATGGCGCTTTTCTTGGCCAGCGGGAAGGTGGGGCTTTCAAGAATCAGGCGCAGGAAAGCCTCGGAGGCGAAAGCCTGGCGCACCTGCGCCAGCTCTTTGCCGAACTGATCCACCAGTTTCCGCTCGGCGCCGATGCCGACCAGGGCACGGGCATAACGTTTGGCAATGGCACTGGTACTCAATGTAGTTCTCCCACCTTCTGAATGTACTCATCCACCAGACGGGCCTGGTCACCGTCGTCGCATTTCTCGCGCAGCAGCTTCTCGGCGATTTCCACCGCCATTTTCGAGGCCTCGGCACGCAGGGTGGCGCGGGCCCGGGCGACCTCCATCTCGGCCGATTTCTGGGCTTCGCTGCGAATCTTTTCGGCCATGGCTGTTGCCTCGGCCAGGATGCGCTCCTTTTCCCGCTCGCCGTCCTCGCGCAGCTCCTGCTGGATGGCCGCGATCTCCTCGCTGGCGGTCGCCAGCTTTTTTTCGATCTCGGCATAGCGGCCCTCGGCCTCGGAACGGAGCTTTTCCGCCTCCTCGAGGCTGGCAGCTATCTGCTCGCTGCGACCTGCCAGTCCCTTGCGGATCGGCTTGGTGACGAAATAGGCCAGCAGACCGACAGTGACGGCAAAGTTCAGGCAGCGCCAGAGAAAATCCTTCAGCAGAACGCCGCTGTCGGCATGATGACCGCCACCGGAGGCAAGGGCCACGCCCGAACAGAGCAGAACCAGCACGCAACCGGCGAGGAGCTTGATCATGGTGTTCCGTTTCACGACAGGGACCTCCCGAGAACCCGGCTGGCGATCTGGCTGGCGAGGGCTTCGCTCTCGGCTCGCAGAGCCTGGCGCGCCGCCTCGGCCTCGTCGGCCACCTGGTCCTTGATCTTTTTCAGATTGCCGCTGGCCTCTTCGTGGGCCTCGGCGAGTATCCGCGCTTCCTCTTCCTGTGCGGCCTGACGCAGGGAGGCGCGCTCCTGGCCACCCTTGACCCGGGCCTCCTGCAGTTGCTCCTCGTAGCGGGCCAGCTTCTCCTCGATCGCCGTTTCCAGCTCCTCGGCCCTGGCCTTGCCGCCTTCGATGGTCTCCCGGCGTTCCTGCAGGATCCGACGCAGGGGACGGAACAGGATCAGGTTGAGCAGCACCATGAGAATGATGAAGTTGATGAACTGGATAACGAGCGTCAGATCGATACTTATCACGGGTCAACCTCTGTTTTGGCTGTCTCGCCCCCGGGCGGTATACAGTATACAGCCGCGCCGGGGATTAAAAAAATTGCCGGAGTGGCAAATCAGCGCATACTAAACACAGGCCCCCTTGCCTGTCAAGACGCTGTTTTGACTCTCTGCTCCGGGGCCATGATTTGCCCTGCCGGCCGTCAGCCGTGTCCGTCATTTTTTGGCCAGGGCGTACAAGATTTCGAAATCTCTAAGATTTTTTCTCTTTTTCTGTCTGGGGCGCCTCACCCATCTGCAGGTTGGCGTTCAGCATCACCCCTTCTTCGACCACCAGGACCGGGGTGATGATGTTACCTTCGACCCTGGCAGGAGCGCGCAGATCGACCTTGCTGCCGGCGCGGATGTTTCCCTTGAAACGCCCGGACAGAACCAGGGTGCCGACCTCGACCTCGGCTTCGATATCGGCTTCGCTGCCGACGATCAGGGTGTCCCGGCTGACAACCTCTCCCTTGAAGCGGCCGTCGATACGGACGATCTCGTCGAACAGCAGCTTGCCTTCAAAGCTGCTGCCGGGACCGAGAAAGGCCCGGATATCGCCCTTGTCAGGCGCCTGTCCCTTCTTCATCATCGTTCCCTCCCGGAAAAATTCTGGCCGTTGCTATTCCACTCCCAGCAGGGCGAGGATGCGTTCGAGCTCTTCGGCCGAGAAGTAGGTAATCTCCAGTTTGCCGCCCTTGCCGCGCGGTTGCAGCCGCACCTGGGTGCCCAGGGCGCGCTTCAGCTCCTCCTCAAGGCGCTTCAGTTCCGGGTCGACCGGCGCCGGCTCGGTCTTGTCACGATTCGGCTTGCCGAAGCTCTTGATTTTCTTGACCAGGGACTCGCACTCGCGCACCGACAGCTTGCGGGCCAGAACCTGGTCGCGAGCTTCGAGAATATCCTCTTCCTCTTCGAGGCCGAGCAGGGCGCGAGCATGCCCCATGCTCAGATCCCCGGAGATTACATCGCTGCGTACCTGCCCCGGCAGCTTGAGCAGGCGCAGCATGTTGGCGACGGTGGAACGCTCGCGCCCGACCCTTTTGGCCACCTCCTCCTGGGACAGGTCGAAGGATTCCATCAGGTGCCGGTAGGCCTCCGCCTCCTCGATGGGGTTGAGGTCTTCGCGCTGGATGTTCTCAATCAGGGCCATTTCCAGGGCCCAGTCTTCTGAAACATCCTGGATAACGACGGGAACTTCCTTGAGGCCGGCCTTCTGGGCGGCACGCCAGCGGCGCTCACCGGCGATGATCTGGTAGCAGTCCTCGAGCTTGCGCACCACAAGGGGCTGGATAACCCCCTTTTCCCTGATGGAGGCGACCAGCTCGGCCATCTTGGCGTCATCAAAGGTCTTGCGCGGCTGCTTGCCGTGCGGTTTGAGTTCCTCGATGGGACAAAGAAAATATTTGCTAGATCCGGCCGCATCGGATGCGGCCGGCGTGGTGGCGCTGCTGATCAGCGCGCCAATCCCCTTGCCGAGAGCGGGACGTTTGGCCATGGGCTAAACCTCTGCCTGGATGATTTCCCGGGCCAGATCGAGGTAGGCACGGGCGCCCTTTGAGGCGATGTCGTACAGCAGGACCGGCAGACCGTGACTGGGGGCCTCGGACAACCGGATGTTGCGCGGGATAACAGTCTCACACAGCTGGTCGGCAAAGTGGCTGCGAATCTCATCGCCAACCTGGTGAGACAGGTTGTTGCGACCGTCGAACATGGTCAGCAGAATGTAGTCGAGCGCCAGGCGGGGATTGAGTTCCTGGCGGATGAGCGAGATGGTATTGAGCAGCTGGCTGAGCCCCTCCATGGCATAGTACTCACACTGCATCGGAATCAGGACCTTGCTGGCCGCAGTCAGGGCGTTGACGGTCAGGAGTCCGAGGGAAGGGGGGCAATCGATCAGAATGTAGTCGAAATGGTCCTCGACCTCGGTCAGCAGGGCCTTGAGCTTCTTTTCCCTGGCGATGGCGGAAACGAGCTCGACTTCGGCGCCGATCAGGTCCGGAGTTGCCGGCAGGACCGACAGATGATCGAGCTGGGTCGGCTGCAGTATATCCTCTGCCGGGCATTCACCCAGCAGGCCGTGATAGACCGTCAGCTCCAGACTGTCCTTGTCCAGGCCTACCCCACTGGTGGCGTTGCCCTGCGGATCCATGTCGACCAGCAGGGTCCTTTTTTCCGCCGCGGCCAGCGAGGCTGCCAGGTTGACGGCAGTGGTCGTCTTGCCGACCCCTCCCTTCTGGTTCGCGATAGCAATGATCTGTGCCATATCAATGACCTCGTTCGGGCAAATCGGGGCGACAGGTTATCACAATCGCATCAGGCGTTGAAGCCCCTTGCATCCCTGCCTTCAGCTGGCTCCGGATCCTGCCATTCCTGGCTGAAAAGTCCCAAGATACTGTAATTACACAGCTTCCCAGACCAGGATACTGCGTGAAGCTGTTGAAAAGGGCAGGGTGAGATCTATTTTTTTCCAGGGACGGAACAACCCGTCCGGCAGACCGGCACCTCCCTGCCACTCGGCTTCCGCCTCTCCGCCCTTCATGGCGACCAGCAGGCCGCCGGGGACCAGCAGCCGGGCCACATCGGCGGCGTAGCGGTCGACGGGACCGACAGCACGGAAAACGATGCGGTCAAAACTCCGCAGGCTGTCCTCCTCGGCCGCCAGCTGCTCCAGTCGTCGGCCGAGGATCCTGGTCTGCTCCAGACCAAAATGGCGCACCACCTGGCGCTGGAAGACCGCCTTTTTGGCGGCGGGTTCGAGGGAGCAGAGAATCAGATCAGGACGGTACAACTTCAGCACCAGGCCCGGCAGACCTGCGCCCGATCCGAAGTCCAGCAGCCGGCAGTCTTCGGGAAGCAGCGGCAGCAGGCTGAGGGAGTCAAGCAGGTGCTTTTCAAGCGCCTCGCGACGATCGCGGATGGCCGTCAGGTTGTGGCTGCGGTTCCAGTGGTCCAGCAGGTCCAGGTAGCCGATCAGCCGGTCCAGTGCCGGAAGGTCCACCGGCAGACCCAGCCGCCCAAGCCCCTCGGCGAGCAGGTCCCGTTCAGTCATGGTCCGGACGTCCCCGTCGCAGCATAACGGCCAGCACGGCGATGGCCGCCGGTGTCACACCGGGAATACGCGACGCCTGTCCGAGGGTCTCCGGCCGGTGACGCTCAAGCTTCTCGCGCACCTCCAGCGAGAGGCCGTCTATGCCGTCAAAGGAAAAGTCACGCGGGATGATGGTACGCTCCAGGCGCCGGAAACGCTCGACATCCTCCTGCTGGCGGGCGATGTAGCCCTCGTACTTGATGGCTATCTCCAGCTGCTCCAGAGCTTCCGGCCGCATGCCTGCCAGTTCCGGGCTGACCTCACACAACTGCCCGATGGATACCTCCGGCCGGCGCAACAGTTCATCCAGGCTGTGCCCCTGCTTCAGTTCGCCCAGCCCCAACTTTTCCGTCAGGTCCCGGTCGGAGGGCTGAACGCGCTCCTGTTCGAGAATGATGCGGCCGCGTTCAACCTGATCAATCTTTTCCTGGTATCTGCGCCAGCGCTCATCATCAACCAGCCCCAGGTCGCGACCCAGGGACGTCAACCGCCGGTCGGCATTGTCCTCACGCAGCAACAGGCGATACTCGGCCCTGGAGGTAAACATGCGGTAGGGCTCCGGGGCCCCCAGATTGACAAGGTCGTCGATCAGCACCCCAGCGTAGGCCTGGTCCCGGCGCAGCACCAGGGGAGGGCGGTCGAGCACCCGGCAGGCGGCATTGATGCCGGCCACCAGTCCCTGGGCCGCGGCCTCCTCGTAACCGGAGGTACCGTTGATCTGGCCCGCATGGAAGAGGCCCGCCAAGTCCCGCACCTCCAGGGTCGGCCGCAGTTGGACCGGATCGACATAATCGTACTCAATCGCGTAACCGGGGCGCATGATCTCCACCTGCTCAAGCCCGGGAATGGTACGCAGAAATTTCAGCTGGACATCAGGGGGTAGCGAGGTTGACAGGCCGTTCGGATAGATTTCGCCGCAGTCGAGGCCCTCGGGTTCAAGAAAAATCTGATGCCGTTCCTTGTCGGGAAAACGCACCACCTTGTCTTCGATGGAAGGGCAGTAGCGTGGTCCGACCCCTTCGATCACACCACTGTAGAGAGGGGAACGATCGAGGCCCGAGCGTATCAGCTCGTGGGTGCGGGCGTTGGTGTAGGTGATATGACAGCAGACCTGTGGCCGGTCGATTCGCTCGTGAAGAAAAGAGAAGGGTTTGGGCGGGTCATCACCCGGCTGGGCCTCCAGGCCGGAAAAATCGATGGTACGGCGATCGAGCCTTGCAGGCGTGCCGGTCTTGAGGCGGCCGACTTCCAGGCCGAGGCGGCGCAGGCAGTCGGACAAGCCCTCGGATGGCGGCTCCCCGGCACGGCCGCCCGGATAGTTGTTGAGGCCGACATGAATCAGGCCGCACATGAAGGTCCCGGTCGTCAGCACCACCGCCTGACCCCGATAGACCAGTCCTTCCCGGGTTTCAACTCCGATGACCTGACCCTTGTCAGTCAGCAGGCCACAAACGGCGCCCTGCTTGAGATCCAGGTTGGGCGTCGTTTCCACCACCCGCTTCATGTAGCGGCTGTAGGCATGGCGGTCAGCCTGGGCCCGGGATGCCCGCACCGCCGGTCCCTTGCGGGTGTTAAGCTGGCGAAACTGGATGCCCGTGGCATCGATGGCCTTGGCCATCTCGCCGCCAAGGGCATCGATTTCCCTGACCAGGTGTCCCTTGGCAAGCCCACCGATGGCAGGATTGCAGGACATTTCCGCGACCGCGTTGAGATTGAGATTGAGGAGCAGGGTACTGCAACCCATTCGGGCTGAAGCCAGAGCCGCCTCGCATCCGGCATGGCCGGCGCCGACTACGATAACCTGGTATTGTTTGCCGTAACTGAACACCTGAAAGGCCAATCCTTGGGCTGATCCTGCTACCAGCCACTATATCTTGTGGAAATGTTCCACGTGGAACACCAGACCTATTTACCTATACAAAACTGGCTGAAAATCTGCTCAAGCACCTCATCGGGGGTTGCCTCACCGGTTACCTCCCCGAGAGCGTCAAGGGCGCCCCGTATGTCGAGAGCGATAAATTCAGGACTCAGCCCCTGTTTCAGACCCTGAACGGCCCTGCCGAGGCTGTCAAGGCTGCGACCAAGAGCGTCAAAATGGCGCCGCTCATACAGAACAAGATTTTCGCCGCTGTCGCCCTGGTTGTTGGCCAGCAACCCGGCAAGGGAAGCCTGCAAATCGTCAAGACCGGTTCCAAGCCTGGCGCTGATAGTCACCCGCCGAAACCGGTCAGCCCACAAGGGGAGGGGGGCGGAACCGAGATCATTCTTGTTGACAACCAGCAACGTACGCGCCTCGGGCACCATGTCGGCAACGAGCTGATCATCGGCATCGCAGGGCCTGCTGCCATCGATTATGAAAAATATCAGATCGGCACTGTCTATCTTGGCGCGCGCCCTTTCGATGCCAGCCAGTTCAATCGCATCATCAGTCTGGCGTATACCTGCCGTGTCAATAAGTTGCACAGGCAGTCCATGAAAAACCAGATGCTCTTCAATGGTATCACGGGTCGTTCCGGGGATATCGGAGACGATGGCGCGCGCCTGCCCGAGCAGACTGTTGAGGAGCGAACTCTTGCCGACGTTCGGTTTGCCCAGAATCAGGACCCGCAGACCATCGTGCAGCAGCCGACCAGTGCTGTAGCTGGACCTTAACCCGGCAAGTTCGGATTGAAGATCAGCTATGCGCTGCAACCAGATATCGGCATCGGGAAACTCGATGTCCTCCTCGACGAAATCGATATGGGTTTCAATATGCGCGAGCAGTTCGACCAGGCAGGAGCGCTGGGCCCTGAGACGCTGGGACAATTCGCCATTGAGCTGATCGAGCGCGATCCGGCGGGCCGATTCACTGCGGGCATGGATAAGGCCAGCAACAGCCTCGGCCTGGGCCAGGTCAATACGACCGTTGAGGAAGGCGCGCAGGGTAAATTCTCCGGGCGCGGCCATAACAGCGCCGGCTGACAGGCACAGGTCAACAATGCGACGCACGATAACCGGTCCGCCATGGCAATGAATCTCGGCAACGTCTTCACGGGTAAAGCTGGCCGGTGCCCGCATCAGCACCGCCATCACCTCATCGACCATGCCGGCTTTATCGACAATGTGCCCATAGTAGAATCGATGCGATTCAAAAGGACAGGGGGGGTGGGCCGGTCTGAACAGCTGGCACAGAACCTTTTCAGCATCGGGACCGGACAGGCGAATCACGGCCAGTCCCCCTTCGCCGGCAGGGGTTGCCGGAGCCACGATGGTGGTATCGGTTCTCACGCGCGCTTCCTGTTGCGGACGACGCTGACTTTCTTGAACGGGCCCTGACCTTCGCTGCGGGAACTGCAGTCGGGACAGCTGCGCACCCACTGGTGAATGACCTGCCGCTGGTCGGCGGGAAGGGGTTCACTCATTGCCCGCCCTTTGCTTCGAGCCTCTTCTACAAGTTCCCGCGCCACGCGGCGCACCTGTTCGCGCTGCCGTTGCCTGAAATCACCGCAATCGAGAGTCAGCCGCCGCTCGTCGGGGAAATGCCGATCCAAGATGCCGTTGACCAGGTATTCGAGTCCATCAAGGGTAACCCCGCGCTTGCCGATCAGCAGGGCATTGAGATCGGTATCAATGACCAGTTCCTGGTCGGCATCGCGCAGCTCGAATTCCAGCCCGGTCTCAAAACCGGCCAACACGAGAATGCGCTCGGCGACCAAACGCCCGGCGGCAAGCCGATTGCTGATACTTATCTGGTAGCGCGCCGGCCGGCGACCGAACAGGCCGAACAGACCGGTACGGGCCGCTTCAACGATACGGACATCGATATCGGTCCGCCGGCAGCCGAAATGTGCAAGACCTTTCTGAACCGCCTCGTCCAGGCTGTCGGCCTGGCAATCGAGAATGAACAGATTTTCCATGGCGCCCTAACTGTACTGGCGCTTGATCATATACTGCTGGCCAATGGTGAGAATGTTGTTGACCAGCCAGTAGATAACCAGACCGGACGGAAAATTGAGAAAGAGAAAGGTGAAGACTATGGGCATTGCCATGAACACCTTTGCCTGGGTCGGATCCATCGAGGACGGCGTCATCCGCTGCTGGATGAACATGGTTGCTCCCATGATGATCGGCGTGATGTAGTACGGATCCTTGGCGGAAAGGTCGGTAAGCCAGAAGGCAAAGGGCGCATGCCGCAGGGCGATATCAACCATCAGCACCTTGTAGAGGGCAAAGAAAACGGGAATCTGCACAAGCATGGGCAGGCATCCGCCCATGGGATTGACCCGCTTATCCTTGTACAGGGCCATCATCTCCTGGTTCATCTTCTCGCGGTCGTGCCGGTACTTCTCCCGGATCTTCTGCATCTCCGGCTGAAGCTTCTGCATCTCCCGCATCGACTTGTAGCTCTTCTGGGTCAGGGGCCAGAAGAGCAGCTTGATGATGACCGTCAGCAGAATAATGGCAAGACCCCAGTTGCCGACGTACGTATGGAAGAAGTGCAACACAAGTCGCAACGGTTCGGCTATGGGAGTGAAAAAGCCAAGGTCAATGGCCTTGTCCATTTGGTGGCCTACCTGGTCAATAATCTCGAAATCAAGGGGGCCAAGATAGAGCCGATATTTCAAGGATATCTGACTGCCGGGATCGAGGTTCAGATAGGGACTGACAAAATTATTAAAAATCTGGTCATTGCTATACTGTAGAACGACCTTTTCGGCGGCCTGCTCGAGAGGAATGGCCGAAGTAATAAAATACTTGGTTTCAAATGCGGACCAGACAGGTTTTTTGTAGGTTTTGCTCTCCTTTTTCAAGGCTTTGACAGCATCAGTTTCAAGGTCTTCGGCTGTCAGGGTGGCAGGTCCGACAAAACCGTAACGGTCACCTTTCTGGCTGTCGTCCCAGGGATGGACAAGGCTGAAGGTTACAGATCCCTTGGCGACATTTGCGCCCTGATTGCGCAGAACAATGTCGTGATCAATGGTGTACAGGTCGGCCTGAAACCGAAAGATACGATCAATGACCAGCCCGTTTCCGGCATCGTGCCGCAATACCAGGCTGCCATCCTGCCCGGACTGAAGAGTAATCCGGTCGTCACCATCAACCACAACATAGGGAGCGTCATTGCTGACAGGCAGGGAGCCGCTCCCCTGCAGAGCCAGGGTACCCAGGGCAGGATCCTTGACCTGATGAAGAGCCACTTCGGGACTCTGCTCATCAGCTTCCTGCCGATAGCGCTTAAGGACAAATTCAACCAGTCTGCCCCCGCGGGAACTGAAGACCGCGCGATAAAGAGGCGTATCGACAACAATTTCACGGTCGCTATAGTTATCGGGAACCTGGACGTTATCGGCAGACGAAACGGGCGTACTCCCCTGCGCCGGTTCCGACACCTTTGCTTCAGCCGGAATCTGCTGTTCTACGCCTGCCTGAGGCACCTGTTCCTGCTGCACTGGCGGAGCCGGAGGGAACAACAGATTGTAGCCGAACCAGACAACGGCCATGAGAACCAGGGCTATGATGGTATTGCGGTTTTCCATGATGACTCCAGACAGTTTCAGGGGACGGGGTCGTACCCGCCGGGATGCCAGGGATGGCAGCGCAGCAGACGCCGCAACGCGAGCCAGCAACCCCGAACGACGCCATGGCGGACAACGGCTTCCCGGGCATAGCAGGAACAACTGGGGTGAAACCGGCAGACAGGTGGTTTGAGCGGTGACAGAATCAGCCGGTAGATATCGATCAGTACCAGAGCAATACGGCGCATATCCTGTTCAGCAACCGTTTCGACGCCCCTTGAGACGTTCAGTTTTCAGCAGCACCCCGAGTTCACGGCAGACGGCCTTCTGGTCCAGTTCTCCGGCTCGATGCCTGGCAATGACGGAAAGGTCGAAGCCGGCTGGCAGACGTGTCTTGTGGCTGCGGAAAAATTCTCTCACCAGCCTTTTCACCCTGTTCCGGACAACAGCGTTACCGACGCGCCTGCTGACCGTAACACCGAGGCGGCTTTCGTCGCCATCGTTTTCCAGGGCATAAACAAGAAAATGGGACGTGTGAATCTTCCGTCCCATTTGCTTGCAACGAATGAATTCCGGCCGCTTGCGCAGACGCAGCCTGGCCGGAAATCTCTGGTCGAGCTGCATGCCAGCCCGGTCGTCCCGACTACTTCTTCGGAGTGGTTACCGAAAGAACCTTGCGGCCGCGGGCGCGACGGCGACGGATGACGGCACGGCCGTTCTTGGTCTGCATGCGTTTGCGGAACCCGTGGGTTCTCTTCCGGCTAATACGGCTCGGCTGATAGGTACGCTTCATGGTTATCGTTCTCCTGTCACACTTCCATTAATCTCGAACAGCTGCTTTGCCCCGCGCGCGGAGCAAATTGGATTTTTAACCGCAATTCAATCGCTTTGTCAAGAACTTAAGCCGGCCCAGCTCTTTCTGTGGAAAAAATGGTTGCAATGAATCGCCCCACTCTGCTAGCGTAGAGGCCAGTTTGCGGATCATTTTCTGGTATTATTTCCTTTATATTTTCAAGTAGTTACAATTTATATCCACACCTGTTGACACTTCTGTGGATATGTCTCGGCTCAGGCGCCAGTTCAGGGGGAAGGGATCTCGCTGTATGAATCCGATCTGGCAGGAAACCCTCGACAAACTGCAAAAGGATCTCAATCCCCAGCATTTTTCAACCTGGATCAAACCGATCAAGCTGATTGCCATCGATCGGGACCTGGTGCGCATCGGTGTTCCCAATCGATTTTTCCTGACCTGGATCAGGGACAATTACGCGGACCTGATCAGGGAAACCTTGTCGGACATCGGCGCCGTTTCCTATCAACTCCAGATTGAAGTTGCCACCGACGGCAAGGCCGAAAAGGGTGTCAGACCGTCTTCAGGACCCGTGGCCCAGTCGGTCGAACCCGCCAAGCCGGCAGCGAAACCCAACCCGGGCATCTACAACATCAATAAAAAATATACCTTCGACTCTTTCATTTCCGGAGCTTCGAACCAGTTCGCCTATGCCGCGGCCCGCGCCGTCGCCAGCAATCCGGCTACCACCTACAATCCCCTGTTCATCTACGGTGGTGTCGGCCTGGGCAAAACCCATCTTATCAACGCCATCGGCAATGCCATTCTGGAATCGAACCCGGACATGCGGGTCTGCTACTACACATCGGAAAAGTTCATGAACGAACTGATCAACTCGCTCCGTTACGCCAAGATGGACGAGTTCCGCAAGAAGTTCCGTTCCATGGACGTGCTGCTGATCGACGATGTCCAGTTCATCGCCAACAAAGAACGAACCCAGGAAGAATTTTTTCACACCTTCAACTCCCTGTACGAGTCCCACAAGCAGATCGTGGTTACGTCGGATAAGTTTCCCAAGGAAATTCCGGGACTGGAGGAGCGCCTGCGCTCGCGCTTTGAGTGGGGTCTGATAGCCGATATCCAGGCCCCGGACGTGGAAACCAAGCAGGCCATTCTCAAGATCAAGGCGGAACAGAACGGCATCGATCTGCCGGAAAACGTAGCCCTGTTTCTGGCCAATTCGGTCAGCAGCAACATCCGGGAACTCGAAGGCTTTCTGGTACGCCTGGGCGCCTACGCCAGCCTGACATCGACCCCCATCAGCCTGGCCATGGCCAAGGAGGTTCTAAAAAATATCCTGGTGGAAAAGCGCCGGGAGATATCTGTCGAGGAAATCCAGAAGACGGTTGCCGCCCATTTCGGCATCAAGGTCAGCGACCTGAAGTCGTCGAAACGGCTGAAGGCCCTGGTTCTGCCGCGTCAGGTGGCCATGTACCTGAGCCGGCAACTGACCTCCTGTTCCTATCCGGATATCGGCGAGAAATTCGGTGGCAAGGACCATTC
>RFIO01000159.1 GCA_003695205.1 Deltaproteobacteria bacterium | reverse complement strand
CCGTCGGCCCCCAAAAAGGCGATGACGGCCTCGCGAAACAGCACCTGCCGGGCCCGGGCCTCGACCCAGGGGCCGACCTCGTCGACCCTTACGCCCCAGAGGATGGTGTTACGCTTGCAGATGTCGCCGTCGGCGAGGACGACAACGAGGCGGTCGAGCTGTTGCGCGCCTGTTTCTCCAGCTTCCCGATCATCTGGCCGACGCGATCCAGCAGCGAGACAATCGGGTTGCAGTCGAAAAAATCCTCCACCACCTCGAGGGCCGTCTCCGGCGAGATGGCGAATTCGATCTCGGAGGCCGCAGCGTCCAGGTCCTTGTCGGCCGGGCTTTGGCCTTTTTCGGTCAGCACCACGGCCAGCGCCCTGGGCAGCTTGTCGCCCAGGGCCGCGACCAGTCCCAGGGCGCCACGTTCCAGCGAAACTTCCACGTCGCAAAGCAGCTGCAGCAGCTGGCGCAGCTGGCCCAGGACCAGGGGGCGCTGCTCGTAGGTTTTTGAGCCGATCTGGTAGGTCTTGATAGCATTCACGCCGCTGCTCCTTACACGGTCGCCTGGGTGTTCTTGAGAATGATCTGCATGGCACTCGCCTCGGTGGAGTCTTCGTAATAGGCCTCAAAGGGCAGCTCGACAATGATGCCTTTGGGCCCGTCGATGACCGGAGCGTTGGGCGCGTAGATCAGTTCGGGCAGCTTGATCTCAAGGCTCTCGTTGCCGCTTGAGCCATCCCCTGTGCCGAGCTGGAAAAGCACGCGCAGGCTGCTCTCGGTGCCGGCAATCGCTTTGGTGTAGAGGGCCAGGTCCTTGAAGCGGGCCTTGAGGGTGCCGCTGACCTTGACGGTGCCTTCGGGGATATCGACCCTGGTCCCTGATCCTCCGAGCAGGTACTGCTCGCCGTCCAGGTCGTTTTCAAAGGTCAAACCGTCGATGCCGACCACATCGCCGATGGCGACGCCGCCTTCTTCGATGGCGCCCACCGCAAAGCCGTCGAAACTGACCTTGCCCAGATCCAATGGGGTGGTATCGAAGCTGGTGCTGCCGGTGGTCTCCTTGGCACCGAGAAACTCGAAATCGACCTTTTGAAAGCCGCTCGGGGTAATCGACAGTGACAGGCGCGAGACTTTGCAGCCGTTGTACTTGAAGTACTGGCCGATGTCGGGGAACCCCTTTTCAATCAGCAGTGAAGGCAGGCTTGAACCGACCTTGAAGGTGTGGGTGTAGGGGCCTGTGCCGGTGGTGGTCACCGAACCCAGGGTCGCCTTGAGCAGCAGACCGATATAGGCCTGCAACTCGGTAGAAAGCCCGCCCGAGACGTCATCATTGCCGCGCGCCGGCCGGGTCGGGTTGCGATTGCCCCGCAGAATGTCGGAGCTCTCCAGCGCCCGGTTCAGTTTCAGGCTGCAACCGCTGATGTAGACCTTGCGCGCATCGGGCGTGGCCGGATCGGTTGCAAAGGTGGTTTCTTCCTGGATGAGGATCTGCGCGTTCGCGCCTTTGGCTTGCGGCATGGTTTACTCCTTGCGCTTTTTGCCGCCATGGCTTTCGGCGGGCTCAAAAGTGATGCTCGTTTTGGCGAGCAGGCGCTCGGCCAGCTCGTCGGGAACGTCCTTCGGCTCACCCCGACGAAACGCGCCGGCCGCGCCCAGGGTGATACGCTCGGGGCCTTGGGTGTAGACGATTTTCATGGCAAAACCTCTGTCTCAAGAATGTAGTCGAGCCCATAGGCCAAAACGCCCGACTCGGCGCTGATGAGCTCTTCGCGCACCGGCCACAGCCGGCCATAGGAGGTCTGCAGGCCGATCAGGCGGGTGCGCACCTGCTCGATCAGATCGTAGGCCTCGGAAGCACCGTCGGTGGCCTTGCGCAGGTTTTTGTGCAAAAGCACGACAAAAAAACGCATGGTCACAGGCGCGATGGCTTCCCCCACGATCTCGGCCGGGCGAAAGTCGGAGCCCTGATAGATGACAAACAGACCAGGCAGCCGGGAGGGCTGCTTGAAAACATCATCGACATCACCGACCCAGGGCCCGAGGGTGCGGATGGCGCTGATGGGCTCCAAGGCGGTGAGAATTTCACTGGTGGCCTGGTCGATCACCATTTCATCCTGTCGCGGGTCAACCGGCGCGGGTTGGCGCTGAAATGGCTCGATCCGCCCGCGCAGGCCTCGTCAAGGCCGGGAAGATCCAGCTCGCGCCGGCGGATTTTGTCGAGCTGCTTTAGGG
>RFIO01000158.1 GCA_003695205.1 Deltaproteobacteria bacterium | reverse complement strand
CTTTACGCCCTGGCCGCCGCTGTTGGTCTCAAAGACCGGGTCAGCCGCGTCGGTCTTGTCTGTGGTCTGGCCCCAATGGTTTTGCCGCAGCTGTCCGGTGCCATGCCCGTGCCGGCACGCCTGCTCTTTTCGGTGATGACCCTGGCGCCGGTCCTGGCTGCCCCTCTGCTCAGAAGGCTTGTCTGTCCGTTACTGGCACGTTTCCCTGAGTTCGTCTTCCGGCTGCTGGCGCCCACCATGCCGGTGGCTGACCGCGAGACTCTCGGTCGGCCGGATGTCCGGAACGTCATGACGGCTGTCATCCGTGAGGCCTTTGCCGGTGGCGGCGCCGGTCCGGTGCAGGACCTGCTTCTGCTGGGCGGTCCCCTCGACTTTGATCTCAGGGGCGTTACTACTCCCGTCGAGCTTTGGCATGGTGATGCCGATCGCACCGTTCCCCCGGAACACGGGCACTGGCTGGCAGACCACCTGCCCGACGCCCGGCTGCGGATATGTGAAGGGGAGGGACATTTCTCTTTGCCTGTGCGTCAGGCGGATTCGATACTGCGGGAGTTCAGAGGTATGCTGGAGGCCGAACGTTGATTGATCTGCGCAGTGACACGGTCACTTGGCCAACCGAGGCGATGCGCCGGGTCATGGCCGCGGCCGAGGTGGGCGACGATGTTTACGGCGAGGACCCGAACGTCAACCGCCTGCAGCGGCGGGCGGCCGAGCTGACCGGTTTTGAGGCGGCGCTGTTTGTCCCCAGCGGCACCATGTCGAACCTGCTGGCCATCCTGTCGCACTGCGAGCGCGGCGATGAGTACCTGGTCGGGCAGATGGCACACTGTTACCGGTTTGAAGGCGGGGGCGCCGCGGTATTGGGCAGTGTCCAGCCGCAGCCGCTGCCGCAGAGCCCGGACGGATCCATCCCTCTGGCGCAGCTTGCAGCCGCCGTCAAACCGGATGACGTCCATTTTGCCCGCAGCCGCCTGGTCTGCCTGGAAAATACCTTTCATGGCCGCCTGCTGCCTGCCGGTTACCGGCAGCAGGTTGCTGATTTCTGCCGGCAAAAAGGACTTGCCCTGCATCTGGATGGCGCCCGGCTGGCCAACGCCGCCGTGGCCGAAGGCAGTTCGCTGCGGGAGATGACCGCCGGTTTCGATTCGGTGTCCCTCTGTCTGTCCAAGGGACTGGGAGCGCCGGTCGGTTCGGTTTTGTGCGGGTCGCCCGGCCTGATTGCCCGGGCGCATCGCTGGCGCAAGGTGTTGGGTGGCGGCATGCGCCAGGCCGGGGTGCTCGCGGCTGCGGGCCTGTACGCCCTGGACCATCACATCGAGCGCCTGGCCGAGGATCACCGGCGTGCCCGCAGGCTGGCCGAAGGCCTGGCCCGGCTGCCCGGGTTGTCCGTCGATCCGGACGCGGTGGAGACCAACATGGTCTTTGTCGATTCCGGGCACAACGAGGCCTTTCTGGCGCATCTGCGCCACCAGGGGATTCTGGCCGGCGGCTACGGCCGG
>RFIO01000021.1 GCA_003695205.1 Deltaproteobacteria bacterium | reverse complement strand
GCAAAGGCGTTCGGTGTCGGCTGGGGCAGGATGTAGACCCTGGGCATCGGCAGGCCGTTGCGCTGGCAGAGCTCGGACACCACCTCGTGGAGCGGCCCCGAGTCGACCTCGCGGCCCCGGTACATGGCGATGACGATGCGGTCCGAAAACCAGTAGGAACCGAAATTCATGATGCCGGCCATGATCAGGGCAAAGGTGGCGCCCCCCCGGCCACCGATGGCGCCGCCCAGGGCGACCAGCAGCAGGGTCATGAGGGTCATCAGGATAACGGTCTTGAGGGTGTTCATGGTTCTGTCTTGTCCTCCGAAAATCTGGTTGCGGGTTGCGGATGCGTAGCGGTTGTGGAAAAGCTAAGCATCCGTCCGAAGCTTTTCAAGCGGCGTCAGGCGGCAGGACGTGGGCGTCGAGGGCCTGACGCACCTCGTCCATGATGACGTGGGTGTTGAAGCAGGGGCCGTGGGGGCGGTGATTGAGGACACCGATAACCGGCAGCGGATAGGAATCACGGATGCCGGAGGTGAGGTCGCGCTCACAGGCCACCGCCAGGATGAAGCCCGGGCGTTTTTCGACGATGATCTTGCGCGCCAAAGTGCCGCCGGTGGCGACGGCGATATCGATGCCCCGTTCCGAAGCGATTTCGGCCAGATCGCTGATATTGCAGCGACCGCAGCGGATGCACTTGTTGACATTGCCGGTGATCTTGATGTCGCAATCGAATAGCTGCACGCAGTGTGGCAGCAGGATCAGGGCCTTGTCCGGCCGGACCCGGACCTTCTTGGCGCGCACCAGCTGGTTGTTGAGGGCGATGAAGGACTGTTGCAGGGTGTCGCGGTCGATGCCGAACAGTTTGCCGAGGTTGATGATCGCCGGGAACATGGTGCGGATCACCACCTTGCGCAACCGGTCGGAGAAGAACAGGTCCCGGCCGGTGACCAGGGTCAGCACCAGCAGCCCGAGGCCGCCGAGGACCACCAGAGAGACGACGGCCAGAAGCAGACCGAACAGCCAGGGGAGCCAGGGGTGGATGTGTCCCAACCCAACGGTCGGAATATACCAGAGCAGAAAGGCCAGGACCATGATGGCCAGGCCGGCCACGCCCATCAGCAGGATGAAAAGCCGCTTGCGCGGCTGGTATTCTTCGTTGGTCATGCGTCTTCGGGTTGTCCCAGTTTCAGTCCCGGAGCCAGCGGCTGGCCGCGCAGAAAGTCGGCTACAGGCATGCGCCTCTTGCCGGCCAGCTGCAATTCGCGTATCAGCAGGGCGCCTTCACCGCAGGCAACGGTCAGGCCTTCGGTCCCTGCGGCGATCAGGGTCCCCGGGACCCCGGCCCCCTCGACAACCCGGGTGCCGTAGATCTTGAGCAGCTGGCCGTCCAGCCAGCTGTAGGCCGACGGCCAGGGGTCGAGACCGCGCACCAGGTTGTGAATGCGTTCGGCGCCCAGGCTCCAGTCGATGGCACCGTCCTCTTTCTTCATCATGGGCGCGTAGCTACTCTCGTCATCGTTCTGGGGTGTGCGTTCCAGGGTGCCGGCGCACAGGCGCTTCAGGGTTTCGTTCATGGCCTGGCGACCGAGCAGGGCCAGGCGGTCGTGCAGCTGTCCCGCGGTCTCATCCGGACCGATCTCCAGGCTCATCTTCACCAGCATGTCGCCGGTGTCGAGCCCTTCGTCCATGTACATGGTGGTGACCCCGGTCTCCGTTTCGCCGTCGACGATCGCCTTGTTGATCGGTGCCGCGCCGCGGTATTTCGGCAGCAGCGAGGCGTGCACGTTGATACAGCCGAAGCGGGGGATATCCAGAACCGGTTTTGGCAGGATCTGGCCGTAGGCGACCACGACAACCAGGTCGGGAGCCAGTTGGCTCAGCTGCTCGACCGCCTCCGGGCGGCGCAGGCGTTCGGGCTGGAAGACCGGGATGCCGGCCTGTTCGGCCAGTACCTTGACTGGCGGCGGTGTCAGTTTGCGTCCCCGGCCGCTCGGGCGGTCCGGCTGGGTGAAGACGCCCACCAGGTTGCAGCCGGCGTCGATCAGGCCCTGCAGGGACGGGCAGGCGAAGTCGGGGGTCCCCATGAAGACGGTCCGGATATCGGCGGGCTGCATCAGAGCTGTTCCTCCATCTGCTCAAGAATTTTCCGGTACTTCTTCCGGAACAGGCTTTTTTTCAGTGGTGACAGGTGGTCGACGAACAGTATGCCGTCGAGGTGGTCGATTTCATGCTGGAAGCAGATGGCCCACAGGCCTTCGGCCTCCATCTGGCGTTCCCTGCCGTCGAGGTCCTGGAAGCTGACCCGGACCTTTTCCCTGCGCTCAACGCGGGCGTAGTAGCCGGGGACGGACAGACAGCCTTCCTCCTCGCAGCAGCTCCCTTCGCCATCGAGGATGACGGGATTGACGGCAACGATGGGCTGCCGTTGTTCCTTCGGGCCGCAGTCAAGGACGATCAGTCGGCGCGAAACCCCGACCTGGGGGGCCGCCAGGCCGACTCCCGGAGCGGCATACATGGTTTCAAGCATGTCCTCGGCCAGCTTCCGGAGGTCGCCGTCGAAGCTGGCAACCGGCTCGGCGACCTGTTTGAGGACCGGGTCGGGGTGGTGGTGAATTTTGAGCAGTGCCACGTTGTCTCCCTGGTTGCCGGCGATACGCATGCCGACGTTTGTGTCAATCTTTCTATCCTAAGGTTGCGCCAGTAGCCAAGTCAACCGGACGCCTCTTGTCAGCGTATACGGATTTCGCTATAGTTCCAGGTGTTCGCCCGCCGATGCGGGCCTTTTTCATGTGCTGTGTCAACCGGAGAGAGAACCATGCGTGAACAACTCGTCCTGGCCGGTCTGTGGGATGCCGACAATCCCAACAATCCGGCCCGCAGCGTCACTGCTGCCCGCCAACTGCTGAAAAAGCTCGACGCCCGTCTGCGCTACCAGGGCCGGGACAGTTCCGGCCGCTACGAGTATCTGGTCTACCACCCCGAAACCGGGGATCCGATCGGTACAGGGCATGGGGAGACCCCGGCGCTGGCCATCTGCCGAGCCGCCCTTGCCGCTCATCGCGCCCACTGACTCGCGATCGGGACGCGTGTGCCCGGCCGGTTCGCGGGAAGATGAAAAAAAAATCCTTGACGTTTTTTTATTGTTCTCCCAATATCGGTGAAAATTTTCCACACCATAGGAGGAGAACGATGAAGAAGCTTCTGGTTGTTGCCCTGCTGATCGCCTTTGCCGCCACGGCCGCTTTCGCCGCTGACGTGGTCACTTTCGAAGCCAAGAACGGCAATGTTACCTTCCAGCACAAGGCTCACGGCGAAAAGCTCGGCTGCGATGCCTGCCACGAAGGCACTCCGGCCAAGATTGCCATTGACAAGAAGACCGCCCACAAGATGTGCAAGAGCTGCCACAAGGCCAAGGGCGTGTCGACGTCCTGCAAGACCTGCCACAAGAAGTAGGCGGCAGTCGCTGCAAGTAAAAAGGCCCCGGGATTCCGGGGCCTTTTTTTATGGCTGCCGTTCTGCCTTCCGTCGGTCAGGGTTTCCAGACCTTGAGCAGGGCTTCGGCCATTTCCGCCGGTGAATCGGCGACGGAGATGCCGCACTCGCGCAGGAAGGCCTTCTTGCTGGCCGCGTCCCCCTTGCCACCGGAGATGATGGCACCGGCATGACCCATGCGCTTGCCCTTGGGCGCGGTGGCGCCGGCGATGAACGCGGCCACGGGCTTGGTCATGTGGTCGCGCACGAATTCGGCGGCCTGTTCTTCGGCGTCGCCGCCGATCTCACCGATCATGATCACCGATTCGGTTTCGGGATCTTCTTCGAACATCTTCAGCACGTCGAGGTGACTGGTACCGTTGACCGGGTCGCCGCCGATACCGACGCAGGTACTCTGGCCGATGCCGCGGCTGGTCAGCTGCCAGACCGCCTCGTAGGTAAGGGTTCCGGAGCGGGAGACGACGCCCACCGGCCCCTTCTTGTGAATGTAGCCGGGCATGATACCGATCTTGCACTCCTCCGGGGTGATGACGCCGGGGCAGTTGGGACCGATCAGGCGGCTGGACTTGTCCTCCATGAAACGCTTGACCTTGACCATGTCGAGGACGGGCACGCCTTCGGTGATGCAGATCACCAGTTCGATGCCGGCATCAACCGCCTCCATGATGGCGTCGGCGCTGCCAATCGGTGGCACGTAGATGACCGAGGCGTTGGCGCCAGTCTCCCTGACGGCCTGCTCGACGGTGTCGAAGACCGGAAAGCCGTCGATGGTAGTGCCACCCTTGCCGGGGGTGACGCCCCCGACCATCTGGGTGCCGTAGTCCCGGCAGCCCTGGGCGTGGAACAGGCCGGTTGCGCCG
Organism: Deltaproteobacteria bacterium; assembly: GCA_003695205.1. Taxonomy (GTDB): domain Bacteria; phylum Desulfobacterota; class Desulfuromonadia; order Desulfuromonadales; family Geothermobacteraceae; genus Geothermobacter. The sequence goes on along the minus strand of RFIO01000021.1, from coordinate 390 downwards.
GTGATTCCCTGAGTGATGACCCTGGTTTCCTTATTGACAAGAATACTCATTGCTTTCTCTCCTTAGCCGTTGACAGCCTTGACGATCTTTTCGGCGGCATCCGCCATACCGTCGGCGCTGACGATGTTCAGCCCCGATTCGGCCAGCAGCTGCTTGCCCTTGTCGACGTTGGTCCCCTCGAGGCGGACCACCAGCGGAACCTTGACGCCCACCTGCTTGGCGGCCTCGATGACTCCGGTGGCGATGACGTCGCACTTCATGATGCCGCCGAAGATGTTGACCAGGATGCCTTTGACCTTGCTGTCGGAGAGAATGATCTTGAACGCTTCGGTGACGCGCTCGATGGTGGCGCCGCCGCCGACATCGAGGAAGTTGGCCGGCTCGCCGCCG
>RFIO01000157.1 GCA_003695205.1 Deltaproteobacteria bacterium | reverse complement strand
GGGCTCAACGGTCTTTTCAGGTTGGCCCGGCGGCCGAATTCCGGCGGCAGGAGAAGTCGGCGCAACGGGTGCCGCCGTGGTGGCGGCCGGTCGGGAGTCAGCCGCGCTGGAGGCCGGGGCCTGTCCGGATTGTCCGCCCGACAGCAGGATGAATGCCCCGCCGCCAATGACAAGCAGCACAAGGATGGCAACCAGGGCGAGCCAGGTCCGGCGTCGACGTCGTCCACCGACCGGTACCATGGGCACATGAATATCGCCTGCCTCGTGCTCCCGGCGCTGCTGTTCCGCCTTTTTCAGACTGTCGAGGATATAACTCACCGCGGCATCTACTCCAATTGACTCAGGGTTTCATGGCGCCATCGTGCGAACCGGTCGACCACAAATCATCCCAGCCGGACAGATCCCGGCCGCCAAAGGCGAAGACCAGACCGAACAGCAGCAGCACCAGCGGCAGAGCCACCCACCAGCGGGAGGCCCGCTTTACCCCCTCGGGACCGAGGACTTCGCGCGCCGCTTTTTTCACGATGCTCGGCGCCACGACGGCGGCATCTTCGCACCAGGCACCCAGCAGCGACCGGTCGCAGATGATGTTGACCAGGCGCGGGATACCCCTGCTGTAGCGGTGAACCAGGTCGAGTCCGCGCCGGCTGAAGAGCGGACGCGTCACCCCGGCGCGTTTGAGACGGTAGGCTACGTAGCGATGGACCTCGTCCCGGTCGAGCGGCGCCAGGTGGAAGCGTCCGGTTATGCGCTGGCTGAGTTGGCGCAGCTGGCGGCTGGCCAGCAGGTCGCGCAGTTCGGGTTGACCGATCAGGATGATCTGCAGAAGTTTGCGTTTGGTGGTTTCCAGGTTGGTGAGCAGGCGGATGCGCTCCAAAACCGCGGGCGTCAGGGTCTGGGCTTCATCGATGATCAGGATCGGGTTGCGGCCTGCCGCGTGGGCATCGAGCAGAAAGTAATTGATAGCATCCACAAGTTCCTTGTTGCTGGCGAAAGGGGTCCGATCGATGCGGAATTCGTCACAGATGGATTCAAGCAGCTCCCGTTCATTAAGTCCGGGATTGACCAGGTAGGCCACCAGGACACTTTCCGGAAGCGTTTCCAGCAGGCGGCGACAGACGGTGGTCTTGCCGGTACCGACCTCTCCGGTAAGCAGGATGAACCCGCCGGTCTGCACCCCGTAGACCAGGTGACCGAGCGCCTCCTGGTGCTGG
>RFIO01000156.1 GCA_003695205.1 Deltaproteobacteria bacterium | reverse complement strand
GGCGTGTTCGCGCACACCGAAATGGATTTTGCGTCCGACGGTGCAGGCGGTGAAGGAGCCTTCTTCCTTGATGACGGTGTTGTTGGACGGGCCGAGGTCGGCCGAGCCGCCGAGCAAAAACGGGAGCTTTTCCGCCAGGGCGTTGAGCACCTTGCCGCTCGCCTGGCGGGTCGCCAGTTTCTCGCCAGCGGCGAAGACCGGCAGCTCGTCCCAACCCTCGGGCAGTTCGCCCGTGGCGGCCTGCTGCCAGCTTTTAAGGGCGTCCTTCTGTTTCAGTTCGGCCTCGAAGGCCTGCTGCCATTCGTTTTCCAGCGCCTTGCCGCGCTCGACCGCCTCGCGCATGTGGGCGGCGACATCCTCGGGAATGACGAAACTCTGCTCGGGATCGCGGCCAAAAAAGCTCTTGGCGCCGGCCAGTTCCTCGGCGCCGAGCGGGGCGCCGTGGGCCCCGGCGGTGTCCTGCTTGGTCGGGGCGCCGTAGCCGATGTGGCTGCGGGCGATGATCAGCGACGGACGCGGCGAGTGCCTGGCGCGGGCAATGGCCCTGTCGAGGTCCCGCAGGTTCTCTCCTTCCACGTGCTGTACCTGCCAGCCGTAGCTCAGGTAGCGGGTGGCGACCTCCTCGGTGAAGGCGAGGCTTGTGTCCCCCTCGATTGTGATGCGGTTGTCGAGGTAGATGTAGACCAGGTTGCCCAGGCGCAGGTGGCCGGCGAGCGAGGCGGTCTCCGATGCGACGCCTTCCATCAGGTCGCCATCGGAGCAGAGGGCGTAGATGGTACTGTCGAACAGCTGGTCGCTGACCCGTTTGCGCAGAAAGCGCAGGCCCATGGCCATGCCGACGCCGACCGAGACCCCCTGGCCGAGCGGGCCGGTGGTGGTTTCGATGCCGGGAGCGTGGCCGAATTCGGGGTGGCCGGCAGTCGGGCTGCCGAGCTGGCGGAAGTTCTTCAGGTCCTCCAGCGACAGGTCGTAGCCGCTCAGGTGCAGCATCGAGTAGAGCAGCGCCGAGGCGTGGCCGCAGGAGAGAATGAAGCGGTCGCGGCCGGCCCAGTCGGGGTTGGCCGGGTTGTGGCGCATGTGGCGGTTGAACAGCAGGTAGGCGGCCGGGGCGGCCTCCATCGGCGTACCGGGATGGCCGGAGTTGGCTTTTTCGACCATGTCGGCCGAAAGCAGGCGGATGGTATCGACGGCCCTGCGGGCCTGGTCCAGGTCCAGGGGGGGCATGGACATGATTGGTTCCTCCTTGGGGGTTCGGAATGTGCGCATTCAAGCAGGAATGGGGATATTTTTCAAGGAGCAAACGGGCCTGAAAGCCCCTGTTTTCGCCCCGTGGCGCGCAAGTGACCGGAATCAGGAAGCGGGCCGGTGCGGGGAGCGGAAAAGAGTTGGGCCGGAAGGGGAGGAGGTGCCCCGTTCCGGCCCGTTCGTACTGGACTTGGTAAGGAAAGAAGAAGGTTGGTTCCATGCCGCCTGCCACAACGACATGTTGATACGCATCCTAGCGCCTGTCGTTTTGGGGAGAAACGGGCGGTTTCGCCTTTGTGACGGCTCAGGCAGGCAGCGCCCGACTGTGCGTATGCACAGTCGGCTCAGGATTTCTGGCCAAAGGCGCAGTGGCGTTTGATCAGCTCCAGGTCCTTCTGGCGGTCGCCGCTCCAGTCGGCGAGCAGACGTTCGGCCAGGGTGACCCCGTCCTCGGCGATCTCCCGTGCCGGATCGAGGTAGACGGTTTCGTCCATGCCCTGATCGTCGACGCGTCGCTGGTGACGCAGCCCTTCGAGGGCCAGTTCGACGACGCGTGGTGCCAGCTCGGCCAGCGGCCGGCCGTTCTGCACGGTCTTCAGGCCGAGACGCCAGGACTGCAGGTAGCTTTGCAGCAGGTCATCGAAATCGCCCGACCAGAGCAGGCGCATGGTTTCCATGGCGGCCTCGCGGCAGTAGAAGATTCCCTTGAGCAGCCCGGAAACGCTCAGGGTCAGATCCTCGGGCAGGGCGTCGGCGCAGCGGATTTCGATCTGCGGTCGCAACCTGACCTCGGTGAACAGGGTCGACAGGTGCAGGTCCCAGTCGGCCAGGGTGGCGCTGTGCCCCTTCCAGCCTTCGGCCAGGTAGCGGCGGAAGCTGAAGCGTTCGCCGGTCAGGTCGATGTAGGCGCCGTCGCGCTGGATGAAATACATCGGCACATCGAGGGCGTACTCGGTATAGGTTGCCAGGCTGGCGTCCTCGGCGAACAGGGCGGGAATCAGGCCGCAGCGGTCGGGGTCGGTGCGGTGCCAGATTTCGCCACGGGTCGAGAGGAACCCGGTGGGGTGTCCATCCATGAAGGGGGAGTTGGCG
>RFIO01000155.1 GCA_003695205.1 Deltaproteobacteria bacterium | reverse complement strand
GAATCAGTATAAATACGTCGCTCGCCGAAGTGGTGGAACTGGTAGACACGCCATCTTGAGGGGGTGGTGGCCAACCGGCCGTGCGAGTTCGAGTCTCGCCTTCGGCACCAGCAAAAACAAGCCTGGCTCTTTTGAGCCGGGCTTTTTTTGTACGCACTGGTGCCGGAGACTTGAAGCGAAGCGAGCGCGTCCTGCGGACGATGAGCGGCCAGGGAGGGCCGCGTCAGCGAGCGGAGGGGAGCCTACGCAGGAGCCGCCCGGATGGCGGCGACGAAGTGGGCGAGTCTCGCCTTCGGCACCAACAAAAACAAGTCCGGCTCTTTTGAGCCGGGCTTTTTTTGTGCACGCTGGTGCCGGAGACTCGAAGCGAAGCGAGCGCGTCCCTGTCCTCTACATGTCCCTATTCCCCATTTGCTCCTTGAAATCTCGCCGGTGAAAAGGTATTTAAAAATGATATCAATTATTTTCCCCCGGCACGGCCGGCCACCTTCAACGACAGGTTGCCTCAGACATGTCCTTTACCGGTGATCTTGAACATCTGCCCATCGTTGACGTCATCCAGTTGCTCCACTCGACCCGCAAGTCCGGCACCCTGACCGTTCAGGGGAACGGCCGGCAAAGCCAGCTGGTCTTCAGCGAAGGGTACATCGTCAGTGCCAATCACTCCAACCTGAGCGTGCGCATCGGCCAGATCCTGGTCGAGCTCCAGGCGATTACTCCCGAAGAACGCGACCAGGCCCTGAAGGCCCAGGCGGCCGCCGGCACGGAGCGCAAGCCGCTGATCGCCATGCTGATCGAATCGGGCAAACTGAGCCGTGAGGACGCCTACCGGGGCCTGGAGATACTGATCGAGCTGACCATCGTCGAAATTCTCACCTGGGAAAGCGGCACATTCACTCTCGATCTCGACAAGAACGTCATCGCCGACGAGTACCGCTACTTCCCCGAGAAATGCCAGCAGGAGATCAACCTCGACACCCAGAACATTCTCATGGACGCCCTGCGGATCTACGACGAAAAGGTTCGCGACGGCGAATTGAGCAACGGTGTCTTCAACGACAGCGAAGCGGGCCCGTCTCCCGAAGCTGAAAACGTTCCCTTGGCGGTGATTGTCGGCGACGAGGATCTCGCTGACACCCCGCCACGGGCCGCGGAAAATACGGCACCGGACATTTCGGTCGAAGACCTCGGACTTGACGTCCTCGACAATATCGAACCGAAAATCCCCGAAGTCTTCTCAGCCCTGGAGGACCGCGACGAACTGGAAGAACATCGACAGGCAGTGGTCCGGCATATCCCCTGGCTGTCGAACGCCGACCAGAAACGCCTTGTCGAGTTTCTCAAAAGCTACGGAACAGACGGCGCGCGATCCGAAGAAGATCATGGTCATATTGACATACAGCGCCAGGCCGTTGTTCTTTACAGCCAGGACCCCTTCACCCGCCACACCGCCACGACCGCCTGCCGTCACACCGGTGTCATGAGCTTTTCATCAGAGGCGGCCGACGATCTCGAACCGATCATCGACCAGTCCCTCGACAAGAACATCGTTCCGGTGCTGGTTCTGGATGCCCCCGAGCCCGGGACGGCCGGTTTCGGGCCCGGCGACCTGGCCACCCTGCGCACAGGGCTGCGCAGCAAGTACCCGGACATCCCGCTCATCCAGATGGGTAATCCGGGCCAGACAATGGACCTGCTTCAGGCCCTCAAGGACGGCGCCACCGGCGTTCTGCCCAAACCTGACCTCGGGCAGAACAACGACCGCTTCGTCGATGAAATGATCCTCTTCCTTGAAGCATTCGCCAGCCTGGTTCACAACCTGGCCGCCCTGCCCTCGTCGAGCATGGAGGGGAGCCTGCATGGCGACTTCCACGCCCTGCAGGAGGTCAAGGACGCCCCCGACGTGGCCTATACCCTGCTGCGCGTCGTTCGCAAGTTCTTTGCCCGAGCCATGACCATGATCGTCTCCAGGAACGGGCTTGTGGTGGAAAAATGCCTTGGGGTTTCCGAAGACCTTGATGCCAAAAACTCGGTCGGTCTGCAGCTCGCCCTGGAACCAGGCGGTCTGGTCGAACGGGTTGTCCGCGACGGCTCGGTGCACAGCGCCCGGGGCAGTGATCCGACCCTTGACAAGCTTTACCGGACGATCCGTGCACCGAAATCGGACAAGATCCTGCTGTTGCCGATGAAGGTCAGGGGCCGGGTGGTTTCGATCACCTATGCCGATTTCGGACAGAACGAACCCCGCCCTGTTCCGGCCAATCTGTTTGAGATCATGGCGACCCAGGCTGGCCTGAGCCTTGAGAACACCCTGCTGCGGCGTCAGATGGAATCGTCTCGCAAGTGAATCCGCCCCGACCTGGAGACATATCATGGACAGCAAAACCCTGACCCAGATTCTTGAAATCGCTTTTGACAAGAAGGTTTCCGACGTTCATTTCGAGGTCGACAACCCGCCTTTTTTCCGCGGGCGAGGTCAGCTGATCCGCTCGCGCCTGCCGGTCTTGAGCGCCGAGGATACCGAGTTTATCGCCCGCACCATCCTCGCCCAGAACGGCCGGGAACTCCCCGAGGGACCGGAAGAAATCGATACCGCCTACGCCCTGCCCAACGGTGGACGCTTCCGGGTCAGCCTGTTTCGCCAGCGCGGCCATTACGGCATCGTCATGCGCGTCATACCGCCCCATGTCGGCTCCTACAAGGAGCTGCACCTTCCTTCGGTGCTCGAAGAGATCGTCCAGTCGCCCAATGGCCTGATCCTGGTGACCGGACCGACGGGTAACGGCAAATCGACCACGCTGGCCGCCATGCTCAGGGACATGAACGATCGCTTCAACTACAACATCATAACCATTGAAGATCCAATCGAATTTGTTTTTCAGTCCAACAAGAGCTGCATCGTTCAACGTGAAGTCGGCATCGACACCCGAACTTTTTCCGCCGCGCTGAAATCGGCCATGCGCCAGGACCCCGACGTCATCATGGTCGGCGAGATGCGCGACATGGAAACCGCGGACGGCTGCCTGCGCGCTGCCGAAACCGGGCACCTGGTCATGTCGACCCTGCATACCCAGAATGCCACCTCGACCATCAGCCGGCTGCTCGGCTTTTTCCCGCCCGAGGCCCACGAAATCGTCCTGCAGCGTCTGGCCGAAATTCTTGTGGCTACCATTTCGCTGCGGCTGGTCAAGGACAAATCGGGCGAACACATCCTCCCGGTAGTCGAGATCATGCGCAACACGACTACCATCGAGGCCTGCATCCGCGAAGGGCGCCTCGAGGAGATAGAAAAGCACATTGAAAACGGTCGGATGCAGTATCGCATGCAGACCATGGACCAGCACCTGATCCACCTGCTCAAACACGACATCATCACCATGGACCAGGCCAGGCGGGTCAGTCACTCGACCGACCTGGAGCGCAAGCTCACCTTCACCTGAGGGGGGAGGCTTATGCGAATTTTCGACCGCCCACCTGTTTCGGCTGCAATGGGCTTTGTCGTGCTTGCCCTGCATCTTGGCTGCGGTAGCGCCATCGCCACCGAGAACCCCAACCGGGAGCTGGGCAAAGCCCTGTTTGAATCGACGGCCCTGGCGAGCAACGGCAAAAGCTGCGCGAGCTGCCATCCCGACGGCAAGGGGCTGCAGGAACTCGACGCCTACGACGACAACATGCTGCGGGAGATGATCAATTTCTGTATCAGGGATGCCCTGAAGGGCAAGATGCTCCCGAACGACGCCCAGGAGCTTGAATCGATGCGGCTCTATCTCAGGAGCCTGCAGCGCTGACAGGCGTCAGCAACCGCAGCCGCAGTTGTGACAGACGCGACGGAATTCACCGTCCGGCGCGATGGTTTCCGGTGCGAAGGCAACCCGTCCGACTCCCCTCCTCAGGTCTTCGACGACATCGCGGTTGGGGCTGGCGCCTATGACGTGCCCCAGACAGGGACTGCCAAGACCGGCCCTGCTGGACCGCAACCGGATGGCATTGAGCAAATCAGCGTAACTTCCCACATCAACTGTCCGGTCCTCATCCAGCAGTTCAAGCTCGATGCCGAGGCTCCCGTACTCCTCCCGCATGGTTTCAACGCAATCGGCAATGGCCCGGCGATCGAACTCGGCGGTCCAGTCATCCCGAATAAAACGTATCCTGCTGACAGAGATGGTAATGCGGGTTGATTCCATGTCTCAGACTTCGAGCCAGTCGACGGGGCCACTCCCCAGCCGAAGAACTTCCGGCTGATCGTTGACCAGGCTGATAACCGTGGAGGGATCGCCGCTCAGTCTGCCGCCGTCGATGACGCAGTCAAGCTGGCGGCCGAGTACGGAGTCGATGTCATCCGGATCCTCAATAACGTCGGCTTCGGACAGGTTCGCGCTGGTGGTCACCAGCGGGTGCCCCAGCTCCCGGACCAGGGCCGATGGGATCGGGTGATCTGGAATCCGGATTCCAACCGTCTTCTGCCGGGTCACCAGCAGGTCAGGGACGATACGAGTCGCTTCAAGGACAAAGGTATAGGGTCCGGGCAGATGACGTTTGAGGAGTTTGAAGGCGAAGTTGCTCACCTGGGCGTAGTTGGCAACCTCGGAAAGGTCGGAACAGATAAAGGAGAAGGGTTTGCGTGGGTCTCGTTGCTTGATCTGGTAGATCTTTTTCAAACCCTTGCGATTGAAAATGTCGCAACCGATGCCGTAAACCGTGTCGGTCGGATAGGCAATCACGCCACCCTGCTTCAGCACTTCGACGGCCCTGTTGACAAGGCGCATCTGCGGATTCTCTGGATTGATACGCAGCAGCATGTCTACCTTCTCCCCGTATGAAGTCGACCAGCCGGTAGCATACACTCAGATCGGCCAGTCCGCAACAGCGCGGGATGTTCAGAGCAGATAGCAGACTCCACGCAGGCTGCGCAACGAGTCGTACAGGGCTTCGATCTGGCTTCGGGTGTTGACTTCGACCGTCATGGTCACACAGATGTAGGTTCCCCGGGAAGAGGCCCTGCGGCTGAGCTCGGCAGCCTCCGGCCCGACAACGGCAGCGGCACAGGAATGCACCTCCTGTTCAAAAACGGTCAGGTCGCGCCGGTCCGTAAAGACCTTGAAAGGGTAACGGCAGGGGAATTCGAGCAGATCAAGAGACGATCCCTTGTCAGTCATGGCAGACTCCGTTACCGGCCGGTATGGCCGAAACCACCATCGCCACGGGATGTCGTTGACAACTGTTGCGCGACTTCGATTTCAAGCCTTGCGACGGGAGCAATCACCAGCTGGGCAATGCGTTCGCCATTGGCAATCCTGATCGGATCCTGGCCGAGATTGACCAGGATGACCCCAACCTCGCCCCGATAATCGGAATCAATGGTTCCCGGGGCATTGACCATGCCCAGGCCCTCGCGCAGGGCTCGGCCGGATCTGGGCCGAACCTGCCCCTCGTAGCCGGGCGGTATTTCAAGAGCCAGGCCGGTGGGCACCAGCCGGCGTTCTCCCGGCTGCAGTACAACAGTTTCGTCGACGCATGCGCAAAGGTCCATGCCGGCCGAACCTTCGGTCATGTACCCGGGCATGATCGCCCCATCCCTGAGTCGCTGAACACGTAACCTCATGATCACGCCTTTTTTCAGTTGAAGGCCAGCAGATCGTTGATGGCCGACACACTATCCTCAACCGGTCCCAAAAGCTGCAGAACAAGGGTGTCCTGTCGAAACATGTCACAGGCCACACGTTGCACATCCTCGGCGGAAACCCGGTCAAAGGCATCAAGAACGCTGTCGATATCGACCTGTCGGCCCAGATAATACTCGTTGCGGGCAAGCCTTGTCATGCGGTTGTCGGTACTCTCGAGAGACAGCACAAGGTTGCCCTTGAGGCATTCGCGAGTGTCGTCAAGCAGATCCCGGTCAACGGGTTTGGCGCGCAGATCTGCCAACTGCTCCAGGGTCAGACGCAGCGCGGCATGCCAATCCGATGGAGCAGTTGCGCCGCTGACCACAAGATTGCCCGTGTCCAGATAGGTGTTCAGACCGCTGTGAATGGCGTAGGCAAGACCGTGCTGCTCACGAATCACCTGGAACAGGCGAGAACTCATGCCGCCACCAAGAATCGCGTTGAGCACAAAAGCAGCAAAGCGGTCAGGATGGGTCTGCGACAGCCCGGCCGTGCCCAGGCAGAAATGGACCTGCTCCAGCTCGCGCCACTCGACCGATATCTGTCGCCGAGCCCTGGGTGGAGGATCTGCCATGTCCAGTTCGCCCGCTCTCAGGGAATCGAAAAGCCGGCGCGTCTGTCCAACCAGGTCGTCATGATCAACATCCCCGGCGGCGCAGATCATCAACCGGTCAGCCGTAAAGCGGCTTCGGTGCCAGTCGACCAGCGTGTCCCGGTCGAACCGTGCCAGGTCTTCAACGGTCCCGGCCGTGGGCCGGCCCAGCCCGTGCCCCTGCCAGAAAAGCATATTGAACAGGTCGTGCGCCCGGTCTTCAGGGTTCTCTTCGACCATGTGCAGTTCCTGGCCGATAACCCGGCGCTCCTTGTCGATTTCATCCGGGGCAAAGGAGGAATTCAGCAACAGGTCAGCCAGGAGATCCAGAGCCATCGGAAGCTTGTCACCCTGTATTTTGCTGTAGAGGCAGCAGAATTCCTGGCTGGTAAATGCGTTGAGAAGACCGCCGACAGCGTCGATTTCGCGCGCGATCTGGTGGGGAGTGCGGCGTGAGGTGCCGCGAAAGAGCATGTGCTCGACGAAATGGGTGATGCCATTCCGGTCGGCAGGTTCATGCCGGGAGCCGCTCTTGAACCAGCAGCCAAGGGAGACCGAGCGGACTCCCGGCATGTTTTCTGAAAGGACCTGGACCCCGTTGTCCAGACGGGATGACCGGATCATGGGTCGTTACGGTCAGGCGTCTTGAGGAGCGGACTTGCCCAGGGCCTCTTTGCGCGAAAGCTTGATCTTGCCCTGCTTGTCGATGCCGATACACTTGACCAGGACCTCGTCCCCTTCCTTGAGCACGTCGGTCACGGCACGGACACGTTCGTTGGCCAGTTCCGAAATATGGACGAGGCCATCGGTCCCGGGCAGTATCTCGACAAATGCGCCGAACTCCATAATGCGCTTGACCGTGCCCTTGTAGATCATGCCGACCTCGGGTTCGGCAGTAAGATCCTTGACCATCTTCACGGCCGCCTTGGCCGACTCCTCGTCGGTGGCAAAAATATTGACCCGGCCGCTGTCGTCGATATCGATCTGGCAGCCTGTGGCGTCGATAATGCCGCGGATCGTCTTGCCGCCGGGGCCGATGATGGTGCGCACCTGGTCGGACTTGACCTGGACCACGGTGATGCGCGGCGCATTGGGCGACAGCTCCGGACGCGGCTTGTCGATGGCCTTGGCCATCTCGCCCAGGATGTGGATGCGGCCTTCGCGGGCCTGTTCGAGGGCCTGTTTCATGATCGCCTTGTCGACCCCCGAGATCTTGATATCCATCTGCAGGGCGGCAACACCGTTGGCGGTACCGGTCACCTTGAAGTCCATGTCTCCGAGGTGGTCCTCGTCACCAAGGATGTCGGAAAGAACGGCGATGTCGTCACCTTCCTTGATCAGGCCCATGGCGATACCGGCCACGGCATCCTTGACCGGGACACCTCCATCCATCAGCGCCAGCGAAGACCCGCAGACACTCGCCATGGACGAAGAGCCGTTCGACTCCAGGATGTCGGACACCAGGCGAATGGTGTAGCTGAAGTCTTCATGGCTGGGCAGGATGCTGGCGACCGAACGCTCGGCCAGGAAGCCATGCCCGATTTCGCGCCGGCCGGGGAAGAGCCGCATGCTGGTCTCACCAACACAGAACGGCGGGAAGTTGTAGTGCAGCAGGAACTTCTTGAACTCCATGCCCTGAATATTGTCGAGGCGCTGTTCATCCATGGAGGTACCAAGAGCCAGGGCCACCAGGGCCTGGGTCTCGCCGCGGGTAAACAGGGCACTTCCGTGAGCGTTGGGCAGGACACCGACTTCGCAGCTGATGGGGCGCACGGTCTTCGAGTCGCGGCCGTCGATGCGAACCTTCTCATCGATGATCATCCGGCGCACCAGCTTCTTGGACAGGGACCCAAGAATGGCAGCGACTTCGTCGGCGCGGTCGGCGTATTCTTCGCCCAGCTGTTCCAGAACATCGGTCTTCACCTGGTCGATGGCGGCGTAGCGCTCCTGCTTGGTACGGATGCGCACCGCCTCGCCCATCGGCCCTTCTGCCAGCCCGATCACCCTGGCTTCAAGCTCGGGATCGACCTCGGGGACCTGGAATTCGCGCTTCTGCTTGCCGGCCAGCTTGTGAAGCTCCTCCTGCAGGTCGATCAGCGGCTGCAGCGCCTGGTGGCCAAAGAAGATGGCCTCAAGCATATCGTCTTCACTGACCAGGTCCGCCTCGCCCTCAACCATCATGACGGCATCGCGACTGCCGGAGACGACGATCTCCATGTCACTCTCCTGCCGCTGTTCGTTGGTCGGATTGGCAACCAGCTGGCCGTTGATCCGACCGACCCGCACGGCGGCGATGGGACCGTCAAAGGGGATGTCAGATACCACCACGGCGGCCGAAGCGCCGACCATGGCAAGTGTGTCGGGGTCGTTGACCAGGTCAGCCGAAATGACGGTCGGCATGATCTGGGTCTCGAACAGGTAGCCTTTGGGGAAGAGCGGCCGCATGGGCCGGTCGATCAGGCGGCAGATCAGGGTTTCACGTTCGGTGGCACCGCGCTCGCGGCGGAAGAACGAACCGGGAATCTTGCCGGCGGCGTAGAATTTTTCCTGGTAATTGACGGTGAGCGGGAAGAAGTCCTGCCCTTCCCTCATCTTTCTGGCGGAGACCGCGGTGCAAAGCACCTTGGTACCTCCGTAGGTGACAACGACGGCGCCGTCAGCCTGACGGGCCATTTTGCCCGTTTCAATAACGAACGGCTGGCCGTTGAAGTCGATTTCTACCTTGTGATAGGCCATGGGAATCCTCCTCAAACCTTGTGTGTGGGCATACACCTGGACCGGCAGGTTCTTCGACCCCGGAACCGTGTCAGGCTGGCTTGAAGGAGGATGGCCTGAGACAGAATCCGTACCGTCACATCGGCACGGAACCCTCTCTTAGGACAACCTCCCTCGCCCTGCGCAACCTCGGAAACGACGCAAGCGTCCGGGCGAAGAACCTGCGGATCCTTAACGGCGGATACCGAGTTCCTTGATGATGGCGCGGTAGCGTTCGACGTCCTTGCTCTTGAGGTAATCGAGCAGACGACGACGCTGGCCGACGATCTTGAGCAGGCCGCGCCGGCTGTGGTGATCCTTCTTGTGGGTCCGGAAGTGATCGGTCAGGTAGTTGATGCGCTCTGTCAGCAGCGCGATCTGCACTTCAGGAGAACCCGTATCTCCTTCGTGCTTCTGAAACTTGGCGATAATGTTCTGTTTCTGTTCCGTGGCGAGCACCTTGCCACCTCCTTGTGGAATGTGTTTTTTTCGTTTGCAACCGCGCCAGGGCGGTGAAACATCGGGACTTTTATCACAAAACCCCTGTGCTGTAAAGCGCTCAGGGAGTGTTGAAAACCTTCTCCAGACCCCAGTTTTTCGGGGTTTTGCGCCTGCAGTCGGCAACGGCAAGAAGGCGCTGGCCGGCGACCAGGCAAATCGGCCCGGCTACCTTCTCAGCGGTCAGCCGTTCGGCCAGTGCATTGGGCAGCTGTCCGTTCACCACCAGGCGGGCCTCAGTGCCGCTGAGCTCGATCTGCCTGTAGCCACTCATCGCATCCAGCGGGGACAGGAGACGCGCTTCAAGTGCGGTTCGCCCACCGTCAACCAGCGCCTCGAATCTGACGGCGTCTTCGACCCGAAAACTGCCTGTGGCCGTGCGCCGCAGGGCTGTCAGGTGCGCGCCGCAGCCGAGAGCCCGGCCGATGTCGTGTGCCAGAGTCCGAACGTAGGTTCCCTTGGAACAGGTTACCTCAAAACAGGCGTCAAGGCCGTTGATTTCCAGCAATTCAAGGCGTTCAATCCGGATACGGCGCGGCCTCCGGTCAACGTCTTCACCGCGACGGGCCAGGCGATACAGGGGAACGCCATCTTTCTTGAGCGCCGAAAACATCGGCGGAACCTGTTCGATACTGCCGGTGAACTGCCGTAAAATCTCGGGCAGACGATCCGCGGCCCCGGCCGGCACATCGTGCCGGGCAACGATCTGCCCCGTCCTGTCCTGGGTGTCTGTTTCCTGCCCCAGCCGCATGGTTGCCAGGTAGGTCTTGTCGGCACCGAGCAGATATTCCAGCAGGCGCGTGGCACTGCCCAGCGCCACGGGCAGAAGCCCGGACGCGAACGGATCCAGGGTGCCACCGTGCCCGACCTTCCGGGTTCCGGCCAGTCGGCGCACCTGGCGGACCACATCAAAGGAGCTGGCATCCACCGGCTTGTCGATCAGGACCAGGCCATCCATGTCAGGCGTCCGCCAATGCCCTTTCAATCATGTCCGATACCCGCGCCTTGACCAGTTCGATGGTCCCTTCGGCCAGAGCACCCGAGGCGTTGTGATGGCCGCCACCACCGAGGCGACGCGCCAGCTCGCCAACGTCGACGCGACCGGCGGAACGGAATCCGACCTTGTATTCTCTCCTGCCCACCTGCCGATAAAAGATGGCAACCTCGACCCCTTCGATCGAACGGGGGTAGTTGATGAACCGGTCGGTATGCTCGGCGTTGGCTCCGGTCATCCGGTACATGTCCTCGGTTACCACGATCGAGGCGAACCGGCCACAGGCCGAAACCTCTAGGGTGCCCAGGGCCATTCCGAGCAGATGCAGGCGTTCTTCCGGCTGGCTCTCGTAAAGGCGCGAGGAGATTTCCCAGGGATCAACACCCATTTCCACCATGCGCCCGGCGACTTCGAAGGCCTCGCGATCGGCATTGGAATACCGGAAGGAGCCGGTATCGGCCAGCACGGCCGTATAGATGCAGGTCGCCACCTCAAGGTCGAAATCGAACCCCATCCCGTCAAGAATGCGCCAGATCATGATACCGGTGGCACTGGCGCCGGTGTCGACGTAATTCAGGGCACCTTCGATCTCGGAATAAGGATGGTGGTCGATATTGACCAGCTGGTCACAGTGTTTGGCGAGGTGGGATCCGGCCCTGTCAAGACTGCCGGCATCAAGAATGAAACCGACATCGAACCGCTGAGTGGAAGCGAGCTGACTGACGACAGCGTTACAGCCGGGAAGAAAACCTAGATCCTGCGGCACCGGGTCCTGGTTGTAGGGGACAACCTGCTTGCCCATGCGTCGAAGGGCATTGGCCAGAGCCAGGGTCGCGGCCAGAGCATCTCCGTCAGGCTTGCCGTGGGCCGCGACCAGAAAACTGTCGCAGTCGCGGATCAGTTCAACGATGGCCTTGATCATCGGCCTCTTCCTCGTGCAGGGAGCGCAGCAGTTCCTCAATACGATTGCCCCGATCGAGGGATTCATCGTATTTGAAGGCTATTTCCGGAATTGTCCGCATGTGCAGCCGGCGCCCCAGCTGGCGACGAATGAAACCAATCGACTTTTCAAGGGCCCTGGTGGAGTTCCTGCGCGCCTCGTCATCCCCGACAACGGTGTAGTAGATGCGCGCGAACTGGACGTCGGCGGTGACGTCGACGCCGGTGATGGTAACGAAACCGAGGCGCGGG
Organism: Deltaproteobacteria bacterium; assembly: GCA_003695205.1. Classification (GTDB taxonomy): domain Bacteria; phylum Desulfobacterota; class Desulfuromonadia; order Desulfuromonadales; family Geothermobacteraceae; genus Geothermobacter. Next base: position 9,739 of record RFIO01000155.1, on the reverse strand, counting down.
TCCTTGAGTTCGAACTGCACCATTCGGCTGATTTCCTGGTGCAGCAGTTCCGCGACTCTTTGTGAACGTTGGTATGTCAATTCAGGTGTCCTGTCTGGAAGGGGAAGATATCGACCTCGCGAAGACCCGGTTCGGCCAGCCCACTCATCTCGATGGCGTCTTCAATTCGGCGAAAAACCGAATCGATGTCGGAGCGGTCACATGCGACCATGGAAAAGCCGAGACAGGTTCGCTGCCAGCTGTCCTGCAGGGAGACTTCAGCGCCACTGACCGGGAAACGATTGCGCAGCCTGCCGAGCAGGCTGCGCACCACGCTGCGTTTGGCCTTGAGGCTGGACACTCCGTGAAGGTTCAGCTCAAGCTTCATGATACCGACATACATCTTCAGCTGTCGAGGGTGGTCCTGACCTCCTCGATCTCGTAGGCTTCGATAATGTCGCCGACCTTGATGTCGTTGTAGTTTTCCAGCCCGACACCGCACTCGTAGCCGGCCATGACCTCCCTGGCGTCGTCCTTGAAGCGCTTGAGGCTGTTGAGGCTTCCCTCATAGACGACGACACTGTCCCGCACAAGGCGAACCTTGGCGTTGCGGGTGATCTTGCCATCAAGAACATAACAGCCGGCGATGGTTCCAACCTTGGAAATGTGGAAAGTTTCGCGCACTTCGACCCGGCCAAGTTCGACCTCCTTGAGGGTCGGGGCCAACAGTCCCTCCATCGCGCTTTTAACGTCGGCGACAGCATCGTAGATGATGTTGTAGAGCCTGATGTCGACGCCTTCGAGCTCGGCAAGCTGCGCCGCCTTGGGCTCGGGACGAACATTGAAACCGAGGACGATGGCATCGGAGGCCGAAGCGAGGGTGATGTCGCTTTCACTGATTCCACCGACGGCCGTGTGGATGACAACAAGGCGGCACTGGTCGTTCGACAGCTTGACCAGGGAATCCTTGACTGCCTCGACCGAGCCCTGCACGTCGGCCTTGATAATGACCTTGAGTTCGCGAACATCCCCCTCCTGGATCTTGGCGTAGAGCTGTTCCAGGGAGATTTTGCTGCTCTTGGCCAGCTCAGCTTCCCTCACCTTCTGGGCACGATGCTGGGCGACTTCCTTGGCGGCCTTCTCGTCCTTGACGGCATGGAAGGTGTCGCCAGCGTCAGGAACACCGGCCAGACCGGTGATCTCGACGGGGGTCGAGGGACCGGCCTCCTTGAGCTGCTCGCCCCGGTCGTTGGTCATGGTACGTACCCGGCCCCAGTGCAGGCCGGTCACGATCGGGTCGCCGATCTTCAGGGTACCTTCCTGGACAAGTACGGTGGCGACCGGGCCGCGGCCACGATCAAGCCGGGCCTCAACAACGGCTCCGGATGCGCGCTTGTTCGGGTTTGCCTTGAGTTCCAGAACTTCGGACTGCAGCAGGATCATCTCAAGCAGGCCGTCTATATTGGTCTTTTCCTTGGCCGACACCTCAACAAAGATGGTGTCACCACCCCATTCCTCCGGAACAAGTTCAAACTCGGTCAGTTCCTGCTTGACACGTTCGGGGTTGGCGTCCGGCTTGTCGATCTTGTTGACCGCGACGACAATGGGTACGCCGGCCGCCTTGGCATGGTTGATCGCTTCCTTGGTCTGCGGCATGACGCCGTCATCGGCGGCAACCACCAGGATAACAATATCGGTCACCTTGGTCCCTCGGGCGCGCATGGCCGTGAAGGCTTCGTGCCCCGGGGTGTCAAGAAAGGCGATCTTGCGGCCGTCCAGCTCAACATCGTAGGCGCCGATGTGCTGGGTAATGCCGCCGGCCTCGCCCGCGATCACGTTGGTGGCCCTGATGGCATCGAGAAGACTGGTCTTGCCGTGGTCGACGTGGCCCATGATGGTCACAACAGGCGGGCGTTCCTGCAGGTCCTCAGGCTTGTCCTCGATCTTTTCACCGGTTTCCTCAACCTGAAGAATGGCCTCCTCATCAAATCCGACGTTTTCAACCTCGTAGTTGAACTCGGAGGCGAGGATTTCGGCCGTCTCAAAATCGAGGGGATGATTGATGGTCACCATGTGGCCCATGCCCATCAGTTCGCGGATCAAATCGTTGGCCTTGACGCCCATACGTTTGGCCAGCTCACCCACCGTAATGGAATCGGAGATGCGAATCTTGCGCTTGATCGCTTTCGAGACGGTAATTTCCGTCTTTTTCTGTTGCTTGGAAGCCTTCTTGACCTTGCGATAGCGATCGCCGCGTTCAGGCTCGAAGACCTCCATGCGCGACCTGCGGCTGCGCCGGTCGCCTCGCCGGTCCTCGGGGCCTGTTCCTTTGCCCTTCTTCTTCTTCTTGCGGCTGTCCTTGCCGGCAAGGTCGGCAGGGCCCGGCGCGGGTGCGGGCATGGGCGCAACCACCTGCCGGCCGGGACGCTGCTGGCCCTGAGGGCGGCCAGGACGGCCCTGGCCTGCCGGGCGCTGTCGGGGGGTCTGGGGAGCCTGGGTCTGCGGAAGCTCGACCCGCCCGAGAATCTTGGCCCGGTTGGCCGTCGCCTTTTTCGGCTCATCGGCAGCAACTTTGGCTTTTGCAGTTTCAGGGGCAGGTTCCTCTACCTGGGGTTCGGCCTTTGCGGCCTCTGCCTCGACAGCCGGCTCCGCTGCAGGGGGGGCGGGCTCGGCGACGGCTTCGGCAGCCGGTTCCGGGGTTTCTTCGACCGCTGGAGCCTCTGAGGGCTCCTTGACCACGGGGGCCGGCTCCTCCACCTTCTCAGGCTCGGAAACGGGCTCGGCTTCAACTGCCGGTTCGGTGGCGGCCTTTTCCTCAACCGGCTCGGCCGCCTTCTCCACCTTCGGCTGTTCCGGCTCGGCCACTGCCTCAGGCTCGGGAGCTTTTTCCTTGCGCCGCCGACGGATGATTCCCGAAGAAATCCTGCGCTCCTCGATTTCAGCGGCCGGCTTCTCCTCGGCCTGCTCCCCGGCCTCGAGCCGCTTGACGTCATCCTCTTCGAGGGCGCTCATGTGAGTTTTGGCCTCGATGCCGGCTTTTTTCAGCCGGGCAAGCAGCTCCTTGTTGTCGAGTCCGAGCTTCGCAGCCAGTTCATAAACCCTGATTTTTGACATCAACTGTCCCCTGCTAGGTTGTTGTACCTGTTGAACTCTTCCAGCATAATCTCAGCAAACGAATCCCGGGCGATGCCAAGAACACTGCATTCGGCCCGCCCAAGAATCCTGCCCAGACACTCCTTGTCCATCCACTCCGGCTCGAAAAGGGGAAGGCTTTTGCCTTTTCGAACGATTTTGGCCCTGATGCCTTCCGATATGTCTCTGGCAAGAATGACACATCCGAGGGCCTCACCGCGCGAAAGCGCCTCGCTGACCATGTTGCCGCCCACGGTTACCTTTCGGGCCTTTCGGGCCATGCCGATCAGATTGTCGATTCGGGCTCGAAGCTGCTGTTTCAACTGGGCCAGAACGACTTCGACATCGACAGCTGGGGGCGTTTTGCGAAACGCCCGGCCAAGCGCCCCGGGCTTGAGTGCCAGCTCCAGACAGCTTTTGGTGGCGCAACTGTAGGCGCCACGTCCCGGCAGCTTGTGCCGGTAGTCGACCAGGAGGTTGCCTTCCGGCGCCAGCACAAGGCGTACAAGCCTGTCCTGTTCGACAGTGCCGCGGCAACCGAGGCAGGTTCGCAACGGTTTCCGGCGCTGGCTCACCCGGCGGCTTCCTCCTCATCGTTTTCGCCGGCGTTCCCGGCAAAAGCCCCGGAAACAGTCAGCGCCTCGATAAGTTCCGCCTTGCTCATGGCAGAGCGACCCGGGACCTTGTGTTCCCTGGCCAGTTCATAGAGCTCGTCACGGGTCATATCTTCCGGGGCGACACTGGTCCCCTCGCCGGCGGGCGTCTCGGCTGTTTCGGCAGCTTCTTCACCGGTGTCCGACTCGACTTCCTCTTCACGGCCGTATGCTTCCAGCTCCTCTTCCAGTTCGGCTTCGGCGGCGGCGGTTTCACTCTTGATATCGATCTTCCACTCGGTCAACCGGGCTGCCAGGCGGACATTCTGGCCCTTCTTGCCGATCGCAAGAGAAAGCTGGTCATCGGGAACAATGACCTCGAGAGCCTGTTCTTCATTGTCGACATAGACCCTGGTCACCACGGCGGGTGACAGGGCGGAGCAGGCAAAACGGGCAACATCCGGGGTCCAGGGAATGATGTCGATCTTCTCGCCGCGCAGCTCGGAAACGACATTCTGCACCCTCGATCCGCGCATGCCGACGCAGGCACCGACCGGGTCGACATCAGGATCGTTCGACACGACGGCAATCTTTGAACGGCTGCCGGCCTCGCGGGCCACGCTGACGATTTCAACAATACCTTCGCTGATTTCGGGCACCTCGGTACGGAACAGAGCCTCGACAAGCCCCGGAGCCGTGCGCGAGAGGATGATCTGCGGCCCCTTGGTGGCCATGCGCACATCGATCACGTAGGCCCGCACCCGGTCTCCCTGGCGGTAATTTTCGCGTGGCACCTGCTCCCGGCCGGGCAACAGCGCCTCGGCCTTGCCGAGATCGACAATCAGGTCGCCACGCTCATAGCGCCGCACGATACCGTTGACCAGTTCGCCAACCCGGTCCTTGAATTCGTTGTAGATCCCTTCCCTCTCGGCCTCACGCACCTTCTGGATAATGACCTGCTTGGCGGTCTGCGCGGCGATGCGGCTGAAACCGGTGGCATCCATCTTCATCCCGAGGCTGTCGCCAACCTCGACGTCAGGATCGATTTCGCGCGCCTCCTCAAGATCGATCTCGCGGTAGGAGTCTTCAACTTCATCGACGACGGTCACAAATTCAAACAGCTCGACCTCGCCCAACTCGTCGTTGTAATGCGCCTCCAGATCGCGAGTATTGCGATACTTCTTGTTGGCCGCCGAAAGGATGGCCGCCTCAAGAGCCTCGATCAGCACGGCACGGTCAATTCCCTTGTCCTTGACGACCTGGTCGATGATCTGGTTCAGGTTCTGTTCCATCAAAGTCCCCCTGCATCTGGCGGGTTTTATGTCTGGCAAATCGCGACCCGTGCCCGTCGGAGCCTGCGGGTCCTGAGTTAAAATTGCGGATCCAGGTTGGCCTGCGCCACCTGATCGTAGGAAAAGCGGCCCTCGCCCCCCTTGCGGTCCTGAAACCGAAGGGTGAAGCCTGCCTCGTCGGCATCGACAAGCAGGCCGCTGAAGGTCTTGCGCTCATGGCCGCGCCCGTCAGGGTCCAACCGCTCGTGGGTCCGGATCTTCACAGGTTCGCCGACAAAGCGCACGAAGTCGGCGGGCTTCTTCAGCGGACGGTCCAAACCGGGCGAGGAGACCTCGAGGCGGTAGGCATGACTGATGACGCCTTCTGCCTCGATGACCGGATCGATTTCGCGACTGAAATCGGCGCAGTCGTCCAGCGTGATGCCGCCCGGCTTGTCGATAAAGAACCGCAGAAACCAGCTCGAACCTTCCCGGCGGTATTCGATATCGACTATTTCGAAACCAAAATCCAGTGCGATGGGCTCTGCCAGCTGCGCAACCTTTTCGACGACCAGTTCTCCCTGCATGCTTTCCCCAAAATAAAAAAAGCGAGCCGGAAGCTCACTTTTCGAGTGAACGTTTAAACGCGTATTAACTAGCACGCCACCCGCGGCAATGCAAGAAAAAAACGGCTTCACCCCTCCCTTCGAACCAGCAGAGCCAGACTTTCGATATGCCAGGTCTGGGGGAACATATCGATGCCGACCAGGCGTTCCAGACGGTACCCTTGCCCGAACAGGGGGGCGATGTCGCGCACCTGGGTGGCCGGGTCACAGGAGACGTAGAGAATGCGCCCCGGTCTGAGGCGGGCAACAGACGCCATGCAGTCTCGCGCGCCGGTCCGTGGCGGGTCGAGCAGGAGCAGGTCGACTCCCGAGGCAAGATCGTCCAGGTATTCCGCCGCCGGCGCGGCAACGAAAGCGGCATTATCCATGCTGTTGGACCGGGCATTGAAGCGGGCCCGCTCAATGGCCGGCGCGTAATCCTCTACACCGACAATACTGCGACATCCTCCTGCCATCGGCAGGGTCAGGTTGCCCATACCGCAGAACAGGTCGACAACCCTTTCATCCCCCTGAAGCCCGGCCAGTTCCAGGACGCATTGGACCAGCCTGCGATTCTGTTCCAGGTGAACCTGGTGAAAGCCACCGGGGACGGTCGCAAGTTCAAGACCGCTGCTGTCAGGCCGGATGCGGGGCACGCAGGCTTCAGTCAGGCTCTGCAACGAATCCTTCCTGCCTCTCTGGACATGAAGGCCGTAGCCTTTTTCCCCGCAGACCGCTGTGACAAAGGCGGGAACCGGCTGGCCACCGAAAAGATGAAGGACAATGTGCGGCGGACCTGCGTCCCCAACAATGACATCGACCTGTGGAATTCGGTCCGGTTGCTGAAACCTGGGCAGCCAGGCACGCAGGAGCGCAAGCATGTGGTTGATGCGGTCATCGGCAATGGCGCAGGTGGCGACATTTTCGACGAAATGGCTACCGGGCCGGTAAAAACCGATAGCCAGTCGGCCATCCCTGCGATGGTGGCACTTGAACTGTACCCGGCTCCGGTAGTTCCACGTCTTCTTTGCCGGGATAAATTCAACCTCCGGCAGGTCATCACGGCGCAGACCCCGCCTGAACTGGTCGGCCAGCAGCCTGGCCTTCCACTCTGCCTGACTTTGATCATCCAGGTGCTGCCAGCTGCAACCGCCACAGCTGCCGTACCAGGGACAGGGTGGCTTGCGACGGGCGCCACCAGATTCGAGCAGTTCGACAACCTCGGCGCGCAGATAGTTCTTCCTGCGGTTGACAATACGGCAACGGACCCTGTCCCCCGGGGCGGTGCGCGGCACAAAGACCGCCTGTTGCCGATAGCGGCCGATACCGTCACCACCGAAACAGAGGCTGTCGATGGTCAGGTCGATCATGCGGGGGATGGAACGATTTTGGGCCCATTCCGGCGGGCTTCAAGCTGTTTCTGCACGAGGCGCGCGCCGAAGAGAGGGTGTTCGAGGTAGGATTTTCCGGTTTCCAGAAAGCGCCGGACCAGCTCTTCCCGCACGGCCTCGACCGCATCGCCGGCAACCCCCATGCGCTCAAGAGGCCGTTCGAACCGGACCCGGTCGCCGAGCCAGCGCCGGGCGCGTCGCAACGCCCTGACCGGGTCGGATTGCCCGGCAAACAGGTCAGCTGTCAGTTCGACATCCATGCGGGCGACAATACGGACACGGTGATAATCGCCGTAGTAGCGGTTGCTGTGATCATAGAAGGCTATTTCGCGCCCTCCGGCCAGAGTTTCAATACGAAAGGGTTTCATCGTTTCTTGTCCTTGTTCCGCCCGGGCGCCAGGCCGGCCAGTCGTCTGCGTTCGCCATCCACCCAGTCAATCCGGCTCATCAGGCCCCGCAGGATACGCACATCCCGCGATGACAAACCGGCACGCCCCAGGATCTGCCGGAGGGAACGCAGAATGTGATCGGGATTCTGGGGGTCGAGAAAATCGATGTCGAGCAACGTCCGGCGCATATGCAGGAACATCTGCTCAAGTTCCTCTCCTGCGGCCAGCTTTTTTCCACCCGCCGCAAGCCCCCTGCGGCGTGCCGAGATACGACTGAGTTCGTAAAGGGTGACAGTGACGGCCTGGGCCAGGTTCATGGACGGCACCGGTCCATGGGTGGGGATGGTCATAAGGCGCTGGCACTGGTCCAGCTCCTCGTTGTACAGCCCATGCTCCTCGCGTCCGAACACGAATCCAACACGGACATCGGCGTCCTGCTCCAGGGCCAGTTCGGCCGCCTGATCAGGATTCAGCAGGTTTTCACGGTACTTGCCAAACCTGCGGGTCGTTCCGATGGCGAGGGGAATATCGGCAAGGGCCGAACCAAGCTCGGGGAAAATCCGCGCCTGCTCCAGCAACCCTGAAGCCTTGACGGCCATGCGCCGTGCCTCGTCACCAAGATGGTCGGTGCGCGGGGAAACCAGTCTCAGGTCCCCAAGGCCGAAATTGGCCATGGAGCGGCAGACGGAGCCGATATTCAGGGCACCCTGGGGCTCCACGAGAATGACAGCAATATTCTCCAGGCTCATACGAATTCGGTCATCCCATCAGCTCAGCCAAGGTCGCCATACCGGGCCTGCAGCAAGGCCAGACTGGCAATGGCGGCCGTTTCCGTGCGCAAAACCCGGCTGCCGAGGGAAACTGGCAGAATGCCGGCGCTTCGGGCCTGTTCGATTTCCTCTTCGTCGAATCCCCCCTCGGCGCCGACCACAAGCGCGGCCCTGCGGGGGCGTCCTTCCGCATCGAGCGCTTCCCGCAAACGCCAGTTCCTCTCCTTTTCGTACAGCAGAAGACACAAGTCGGCCTGGGCCGCGTGATAAAGGACACCATCCCAGTCAATCACGGGGGCCAGGCAGGGCAGCATGGCCCGACGGCACTGAAGCGCGGCTCGCAACAGGACATCCGGCCAGCGATGAGACTTCTTCTGGCGCGCGTCCCGCTCGGCCAGGGTGTTCGAGTGCCTGGATTCGAATGGAACGACGCGGCTGACACCTAGTTCGGTGGCCTTCTCAAGCACAAGTTCGAAGCGTTCCCTGTCAGGCAGGGCATAATAGAGGTCGATTGCCAGCGGACTTTCAGGCACTGCCTCAAGCGCCTCGAAGGGCACCAGCCACAAACCGTCTGCCCTTGCCTCCAGCCGGGTACGCCAGCCTCTCAGCTCGGCATCGACGAAGGTCAAAATCTGGCCCTGTCGCGCGCGCCAGCATCGCAGGGCCTGAAGTTGCGCGGGTGTTGCCTTGACGGGGACTTCGGCTTCGGGGACCAGGTCGAAGGTCAACCGGCTGTCGGCTCCGCCGTCATTCAAGCATTTCAGGCTCAAAGCCGGCCTCCCTGTATGCCCGGAACCTTGCCCGGGAGGCAGCGAGGGCTTCCGGCGCGTGGGTTTCGGCAAAGTCGACAATGGTTTCGAAGCCGGCCAGAAAGTTCTCTCCGGCCGGCCGGCCGAGAACAACCACTGTTGCGTTGTTGATGTTGCGTTCCCGCCAGCTGATGACGACCGGTTCGTCATGGCACTCAACGGCGTCATTGTCACAGGCATGCGGTATGAACGAGCCCTTGTTCCAGGTCCACATAAACCTGTCGAGGGTGACCGCCTGGTTTTCATCAGCCACCAGCACCAGCACCCTTTTCCCCTGTTCCAGCCAGCTCTCGGCCAGTCGGCACAGCTGCGGAGCTTTTTCCCGGCGTTCAAGTTTGCAGAAATAGGCCTTGGGCATGATCAGTTCTCCTGGGCGCGCACGTTAGCAAAGCGTTCGCCCATGGTCAATGTCAGCCCACCGGGCTGGATAAAGCCGAAGCGGTCTTCGAGAGCGCGACTTTTGAAAATGGGGCCTCCGGCCGATAGGAGGTATAATGGTGCAGAAGGAACGCAACCTTGCCAATCCCCTTCCAGGAGAGTCTCATGAAACTCCGGGTTCTTTTAACGGTATCCCTGCTGGTCGCGGCCTGTGCGCCGGCCCTTCCACCGCAAACCATGTCCAGGGTCGACACCGGCATCAGCCCTTCTGATGCCGCCGAAAACGGTCAGACCGTCGGCAAAACCCTGCTGGCCGGAGGCGTTGTGCTCGGAGTGGAACAGAGGGATGATGCCACCTGGATTGAGCTTCTGGACTGGATGCTGAATGATCGCGGCGAACCGGTGGCAGAGAACCCGGCGGG
>RFIO01000154.1 GCA_003695205.1 Deltaproteobacteria bacterium | reverse complement strand
GCCTCTTCAGCAACGGCCTCTTCAGCAACGGCCTCTTCAGCAACGGCCTCTTCAGCAACGGCCTCTTCAGCAACGGCCTCTTCAGCAACGGCCTCTTCGGCAACAGCTTCTTCGGCAACAGCTTCTTCGGCAACAGCTTCTTCGGCAACAGCTTCTTCGGCAACCTCTTCTTCGGCAGCCTCTTCGGCGGTCAGGTCGATATCACCTGGCTGGTTTTCATCACCTTCCAGTTCGATGTCCAGCTCAAGCTCAAGTTCAAACTCCCCACCCTCGACATCCAGCTCCTCGAGACTGATGCCGCCTTCGGCCTCCTTCGGTACCGACGCGGCGACTTCGTTATCGACCGCATCTTCGGCAACCTCCTCAAGAAACTCCAGGGGCACCTCGTCAGGCTCTTCCGCTTCCTCGTTTTCTTCGGCGGATTCGGGCGCTTTCGGCCCATTTTCACCATCAGGAGATTCTGCGACGGGTTCCTCGCCCTCCCCGTCCGTCGAAACATCCATCCCTGAGGCAGCCGGTTCAAAGCCGCCTTCATCTTGTCCCGGACCTGAAGCTGCGGCTTCGGTGATTGCCACCTCCTCCAGATCTGACAGGGCCTCTTCCACCAGGCCATCACCCAGGATCTCCAGATCGTCGTCGAGACCCGTTTCGTCCGGCTCCTCACCTTCCCGATCCGACATCAGGTCAAAAAGCTTGTCCCCCTCGCCGGTCATTTCGTAGATGGCCCGAAGCGTAGCGGTAACGCGCTGGTCATCACCGAGCTGTGCGCGCAGCCTCTCGTAGCAGCCCTTGACCCGGGCGGTCATGTCGGCCTGAACGCAGCTGTCTTTCCATTCCTCAAGTTCTTCAAGGGCATCCTGGTCAAGGCCTGCAGCCAACAGGGCGTCGACATAGTCGAGATGCCGCCCCAGGTCGTCAGGAACCAGTTCAAGGACACGGCGGCGCGCTTCGACTTCGCCGGGCAAATCACCAACCTCGCGTCGTGCACGGGCCAGCAGCTCAAGGGAGAAAACCTCAGGTTTGCGCCCGGTGACATCTTCCAGCAGAGGGACGGCCTGTTCGGCGGCCCCGGTAGCCAGGAGAGCTTCCGCCCTGGCGGTCAGTGCCTCCGGATTGTCGGGGAAGAAGGGGATCAGCAACTCGCACAGTTTGAGAATCTTGGCGTATTCGTCCTTGTCGCGCAGGCGTTCGACAACGTCGAGAAACTCTTCGCGCGCCTTGTCCTGCATCCCTCCACGGGCATAGGCTTCGGCCATCTTGACCAGGACATTGAGATTCTCAGGGTCGAGATCCTTCATTTTCTGCAGCACATTGATCACTTCCGAAAGCATGTCGTGCTGCTCGTAGTAACTGATCAGGCCGCGGTATTCGGCCAGGGCATTGCCGGTCAACCCCTGTTTTTCGTTCAGTTCGGCGAGACGGTGGTAGATACGCACCTGGGAGGGGTCGATGCGCTGCATCTGCTTGTAGACAGCGATCGCCTTGAGATAAAAGCCGTTCTCGGAATAGTACCTGGCAACAGCCTCATACTCTTCCAGCGCCTCCTCGACCTGCCGATTGCGATTCAGCAGCTCGGCCAGTTTCTGCCGATTGCGGATATCCTTGGGGTCGATCTCGACGATCTTCTGGTAGTCCTTGATCGCCTTGGCAACCTGGTTCTTCTGGAGGTTTTTCTGGGCTGATGCTAACAGCTTGGCTTTATTCGACACAGCTCCCACCCGTAAGGCTCGAAAAATCCATATACAGCCATAGCAATCTAAACCAGCGACACGAAAGGTGTCAAGGAAAGCGCCTCGAAGTTTTGTTAGAGTTGACGCCTGTTTACACCTTCGAGCAACTCACGGACTTCAGCGCCGCGATGCTCGAACCCTGAGCGTCCCATCAGGCCATAGGTAAATTCCTTGCCGGCCTCGACGCCCGGCTGGTCGAGGGGGTCGATACAGAACAGTCCGCCAGCAAAAAGGGTTTGCACCTCAAGCAGGTAGAGGAGTCCGCCGAGGTTTTCGGGGCTGACACGATCGAGAATGAAACTGCAGCTGGGTCGCCCGGCCTGCAGCAGCGCGACACTGGTGGCACGCTGTTCGGCCCGAATCAGCTCGGCCATGTCGTGCCCCGCAAGAAAATCGAGGTGCGGCGCCTCCGGGCAGGCTTCGAAAGCCAGGTTGCGGTCGTAGTCCTCGACTTCAAGAAAGGTCACCACCTTGTCGAATGGTCCTTCGACATAGAGCTGCACCTGGGAATGCTGATCAGTGGTACCAAGAGCCTTGACCGGGGTCGGCCCGACGAACACCTCTCGGCCATCAAGATCGCGGCGCTTGCCGAGACTCTCGGCCCAGAGCTGCCGATACCAGTCGGCGACATCACGCAACCGGTCACAGTAGGGCATCATGACCGATATGGGCATCCCTTTGCGGTAGGCCAAAAACTGCAGGGCGGCATTGAGATAGGCTGGATTCTCGAGGAAATCTCCCCTGGTGACCCGTGGCTCCATGGCCGCAGCACCCGCCAGCAGGCGCTCCACATCGAGGCCAACGGCTGCCAGAGGCAGCAGCCCAACTGGCGTGAAAACGGAAAATCGGCCGCCGACTCCCGGCGGAATCGGCAGGGATGCCAACCCCTGGGACCGTGCGAGTTCCCTCAGGCCGCCCTTTTCAGGATCGGTGATGGCGACCACGTGGTCCTGCCAGCGCGCCCCCTGCTCCGTCAGCCAGCGACAGGCCACCAGGAACTGGGCACTGGTTTCGACCGTGGATCCGGACTTTGAGATCACCAGAAAGACCGTGGAGGCGGCCTCAAGTTGCTCCAGAACCGTTGCCATCGTGTGGGGATCGACATTGTCGAGGATGTGCAATGTCGGGACATTCCCCCGTTTTTCAGCCGGCAACGAATTGTGAAAGGGGTGGGCGAGGGCACGAAACAGTGCCAGCGTGCCGAGCGCGGAGCCGCCGATACCGAGAACCACAACATGAGAGAAACGCTTGCCAAGATCCGCTCCCAGGACTCGGGTGTCGTCGAGCGTCTGTCGGTCAAAAGGCAGATCATAAAAGGGGAGTTGCCCTGCGCCCCTGCGTGTAACAAGATCCTTGTGAATCTGTGCGGCACGCGGACCCAGAGCCTCTAGTTCGCTTTCGGAGATACCGCAGCGGGAACCGACCAGGTCGGCCATCATGAATGTGTAATCGAAAATAACGCCCATGGAACCCCTCCTTGAATCAATTGCTCGGGACGGCAGATTCAACTATCGCAAAAATCACAGTTTTTTCAACTTTTCAACCTCTTCCTGGCTCAGCCGTCGCCATTGTCCAGCCGGCAGGTCCCCCAGGGACAGAAACGCGAAACGGATCCGTTTCAGCCTGCTCACCGGAAGATTGACAGCCTCACACATGCGCCGGATCTGACGATTGCGCCCTTCGTGGATGGTGATCTCAAACCACTGGTGCCCACCGCTGGCACGCCGCGGGCGTACCCTGGCCGGAGCCGTCAGTCCGTCCTCGAGCCGGATTCCGTTTTCAAGCCGCCGAATGATCCCGGCAGTCAGGTGTCCGCGCACCCGCACAAGGTAGGTCTTGTCGACCTGGTGCCTGGGATGAGCCAACTGATGAGCCAGGTCACCGTCGTTGGTCAGCAACAGAAGCCCCTCGGTGTTGTAATCGAGACGACCGACGGCAAAAAGGCGCCAGGGCACACCCGAAACCAGGTCAAAAACGGTCGGACGACCCTGGGGGTCGCGCCGGGTGGTGATGCAGCCGGCGGGTTTGTTGAGCAGCAGGCAGACGGTCGGTTCAGGCGGAGGCAGGACCCGACCGTCAACTTCGATATGGTCCACCTCGGGATCGGCCTGATCCCCGAGGCCAGCCTGTCGCCCGTTGACGCTGACACGGCCCGCGGCGATCAGGTATTCAGCCTGACGACGCGATGCCAGGCCGGAGGCGGCAAGAATCTTCTGCAGTCGCTGACGGGGCACAGCTTGAGATCAGTGAATCGAAGGTTCGTCGGCAGCTCCGGACGAATCCTCCGCGGGCGGGGCAGTCGCCTCTTCGGCCAGGTCAAGATCGAGTTCGCTGAATTCCTTCAGCGTCGGCAGGTCTTCCAGGCTGTGCAGTCCGAAAATTTCCAGAAACTCGCACGATGTCCCGTAGATAAGAGGTCGGCCGGCTACATCCTTCTTGCCGAGGATACGGATCAGGCGTTTGTCGAGCAGGGTTTTGAGTACGCCGCCCGAGTCGACACCGCGCAGGTATTCGACATCACCTCGGGTAACCGGCTGGCGATAAGCGATAATGGCAAGGCACTCGAGCGCGGCGCGGGAAAAACGGAAGGGTCGGCTTTTCTGCAGCGAACGAACCGCGTCGGCGAATCGGGCATCGGTCCGGAACTGCACCCCGCCCGCCACCCTGGCCAGGTGAATGCCGCGTTCACGGTAATCCTGCTCAAGTTCGTCCAGAACGGACCGGATATCGCCGCGATCCACTTCCAGCATTTCGGCCAGCTTGTCAACCTTGACGGGAACGTCGGAAACAAAGACCAGGGCCTCGACAAGGCTCTTCAGCTCAGTTGTATCCAAGGCTTTCATCCTCCAGGCCACCTACGACAGGTTCTTCCCCATCCGCTGTTGGAAATATCCAGATTTCACCGCACCTGTCAGTCTGCATCAGGCGGATGGTACGCAAACGGACCAGTTCAAGCATCGCCAGAAAAGTAGCCACAACGTCGATGCGGGCCGGGCGATCGGCAAACAGTTCCTTGAAGGAGAGGCTTTCGTGCCCGCAGAGCCGATCGAGAATATGGTTGATCCGTTCGGCAATGGAAACACTCTCGAAACCGATTTCGTGCACAGCCTCCTTCGGGGCCCGGGCGAGAACGTCCTGCAAGGCCTCGACCAGATCGAACAGGCTGACCTCGAAATACTCCTCCCCTTCGACATCGGCCAGTTCGGGCGAGGTGAACTTGCGCGCGTACACGTCCCGACCGAGAAGATCCCTGTCGTCGAGCTCCAGGGCCGCAACACGATATTTCTGGTATTCCAGCAGGCGACGGACAAGTTCGGCGCGCGGATCTTCCTCTTCCTCTTCCCCTTCCTCGAACTCGGACTGGGGCAGAAGAAGTTTCGACTTGATATGCAGCAGGGTCGACGCCATCACCAGAAACTCGCCAGCAACGTCGAGATTGAGGCTCTGCATGGCGTCAAGAATGGCCAGATACTGTTCGCAGATACGGTTGATCTGGATATCCCAGATATCCATTTCATTGCTGCGAATCAGATGGAGCAGCAGGTCCAGTGGGCCCTCGAAGTTCTCGAGCTTGATATCGAGCTTCATCGCCTACGATCCCACGAGAATGCCGGCCATGCGATGAACCAGCGGCGCCGCGGGCCCTGACAGGTAGCCGACCAGGCCCCAGACAAGAGGACCAAGCACCAGTCGCCAGATGTCAGTGTAGAAGATCAGCAGCAGCACGATGATGAAGCCGAACGGTTCAATACGGGCGAGAAAGGCGGCCTGGCGATCCGGCAGGACACCGGTCAGCACCCTGCCGCCGTCGAGCGGCGGCACCGGAATCAGGTTGAAAACCCCCAAAAGGGCGTTGATGAACAGGCTGGAGGCAACCATCAGGGCGACAGGCTGCAGCACCTTGTCCACCAGTGAGCCGGTGGCGACCAGTTCCGCCCCGAGCAGAAAGAGCAGCCGCAACAGTGCTGCCGAAATACAGGCAAGCACCAGGTTGACTCCAGGACCGGCCAGGGCCACCCAGATCATGCCCCGCTTCGGATTGCCAAGGTTGTTGAAATTGACCGGCACCGGTCTGGCCCAGCCGAATCCGAACAGAAACAGGGCCAGGGTGCCGATGGGGTCGAGATGGCGAAAGGGATTCAGGGTCAGCCGGCCAAGCAGACGGGCGGTCGGATCGCCCAGTTTGTCGGCGACCCAGCCGTGGGCGACCTCGTGCATGGTCACGGCGAACAGGGCCGGGGCCAGCATGATGGAGACTTTGGCCAGCAGGGTTTCCACTTGCGGATTTTGCTCCAGTCAGAAAAGAGGAAAACTCAGGGCCCGGCGGCTGGACACGGCCCGCGGGGCGCTGTCGGCTCGCCCCCTTTTAACAGATGGTATCGGGGGAGTCAATCAGCCCCTGGCTCCTGCCGCAACTGCCTGTAACGCCTGCGCACAAACGTCTCTTCCCCTGCCCTGTCGGATACGCGGCCATCGAGACGCGCGGCGAGCAGGTCTTCAAGCAGACGCCGGTAGACAGGTCCGGGAGGCAGCCCCATATTCACCAGATCATCCCCGGTCAAAAGGGTGCGAACATCCCGGTAACTGTTGAGGTAGGCTGCCAGCCACTGCCGCACGGGTGGTTCACTCTCGATGGCCATCAGCAGCAGAACCAGTTCCACCGGCAGGCCGTTCAGGAGGCGATATATCTCGCTCGGGCGTGGTTCGGTCTTGCGCCAGCGCCAGCGCCGCAGCCGGCGACGGACCGCCATGGCCTCCGAGCGTGCCTCGAGAAGCAGTTCGCGCAGTTTCGGAGCAATGTTCAATCGCCGGCAGAGACCGGTCATCTCTTCTCCTGCCAGGGTCGCCGTCAGGCAGAGCAGGTAGACCAGCCAGGATCGGCAGGGACGGTCGGCAAACTGCAGCTGATACCAGGAAACGACCTTGTGGGCTTCGGTGAACCTTCCTGCTGCTTCTTCGTCGACCTTGAGACCGGGGTGGATAAAGCCGAGCAGCCCAAGGCCCTCAAGCCGTCTGATGGCGGGCCAGGGATCGGTTTCCTGGAGGATGAGCTTCAGTTCCCGGAACAGACGATAGCCACCGACCCGCTCGACGAACCCCTGGCGCACTGCGCCGCGCAGCAGGTGCTCAGTCGGCCGGCCGATGTGGAAGTCAAGCCGCTGTTCCAGCCGCACCGCGCGAAAGGCCCGGGTCGGATCCTCGACAAAGCTGAGGTTGTGCAGAACCCTGATGGCTTTGTCTTTGAGATCTCTCTGGCCACCAAAAAAATCGAGCAATTCGCCAAACCGGTCACCATTCAGGGCCAGAGCCAGGGTATTGATGGTAAAATCACGCCGGAACAGGTCGAGTTTGATGGAGGCATACTCGACCGTCGGCAGGGCCGCGGGGCGACTGTAGTACTCCATTCGCGCGGTGGCGACATCGACCTTGAATCCGTCGGGGAAAATAATGACCGCTGTCCCGAATTTTTCGTGGCTGCGAACGCGACAGTCGAACCGTTCCGCGCACTGGCGCGCGAAGGCGATGCCGTCCCCTTCGACCACCAGGTCGATATCGAGATTGTTCTTGCGCAACAGCAGGTCGCGGACAAAACCTCCGACCACGAACAGGTTCATGCCCAACTCGTCCGCCACCCGGCCGAAGCTGTCGAGCAGGTCGACAATACGAGCGGGCAGACGTTCCCGGACAAATCGTCCCAGGCGCTTGGTTTTCAGCCAGGGTTCCGCCCTGTCGCCCGATGCCCCGAAGGTACCGAAACGGCCCTCCTTGCGCCCCTTTTCAATCAACTGCCGCAAAAGATCGGTACGGGTCAGGACCCCGATCAGTCGTCCATGATCAATAATGGGGACAAGGCGCTGGTTGCGGTCAACGATCAGTTCCTGGACATCCGCCAGGCTGGCTCCGGGGCCGGCGGCCCGGAATTCGGTTTCCATGTACTCCGCCACGGGCTGGGACCCAAGCCCGTGGCTGCAGGCTCGCTCGAGAATCTGGCGGCTGATCAGGCCGATCGGTCTGTCCCCGTCGACAACCGGCAGAACATTGACGTGATAGCGGGTAAGCAGATCGCGCGCCTCGTCAACACTCTGATTGGGATTGACCGTTTTGGCTGGCGAGGACATGATCTGTCCTGCCAGCCAGCGAGGCTGGACGTGGCGCGCCAGAACCTCCGGAAGCTGGTCGAGAATCTGCACCAGGGTGCGGTCTCGTACTGTTCCAGACCCGGCAAAGGCATGTCCTCCGCCGCCGAATTCCTCGAGAATTTCCCCGACATGGACTTCGGGAATCCTCGATCGTCCAACGAGGAAAACCCGGTCCCCCATGCGTGCTGCAATGATCAGGGCATCGAGGTTCTCCATATCCTTGAGCTTGTGAGCCAGGACCGCCAGGTCGCCGACGTAGTCGCGGGTTGAGGCATGGCTGATTGACACATCGACTCCGCCCACATTGAGTTCCCGCCGATTTTCGATCAGCTGGTGCAGAACAGCGACCTGTTCGGCCGTCAGCTCCTGGGTCAGAAATTCGGAGACAACCGAAAGAGAGCCGCCACACTCAAGAAGGAAGGCACCGGCCTCGAAATCGGCGGGAGCAACGTTGGCGAACTGAAGACTGCCGGTATCCTCGTAGAGACCGAGCATCATCAGTGTCGCTTCCTCGGGGTCGGGGCGCAGGCCTTTTTCCCGGAAAATCTGGCAGAAGAGCGTGACCGTTGAACCGACCGGCCGGATATCGGCAAATTCAGGCTCCAGGTCGGTGCCGCCGGCCGGATGGTGATCATAGACATGAATGCGGACCCGACCACTGCGCGCCAGTTCGCCAAAAGGGCCGATCCGGTCGGACTGGGCGACATCGACCAGGATCAGGCGTTCGACCTGATCAAGGTCGATATCCCGCGGCCTTTTGAAATCAAGAGCGTAGGCGGAGCTGTGCAGGAAGAACTCCCGCAGGCTGCGTTCCTGGGCGCCGGGAAAGACCATGACGGCCTCCGGATAGAGGCGGCGGGCAGCCACCATGGCGCCGAGACAGTCGAAATCGGCATTGACGTGGGTGGTAATGATGTCCATGGGTCAGTTCAGTGACGTGTGACGAGGGTCGAG
>RFIO01000153.1 GCA_003695205.1 Deltaproteobacteria bacterium | reverse complement strand
GACATCATCATCGAGGAAGCCGACTGGCTCATACTCCCCTCCACGCAGGAGATCCCGAGCCAGCATCTCGCCGGCACGGCCGGCACCGAGAATGAGGGCTCCTTTTTTTTCTTCGCTCGACAGATCCAATCGTCGATCCTTGAGCCAGCGATAAAGCATCCGGGGCCCCGCCAGTCCAAGAAAGAGAATCAGTGGATAGAGGAAAAATACCGAGCGGGGAACATGGACAAGCCGCTGCCAGGCAAACATCACGGCAAAGGAGATCGCCACACCCACGCCCACGGCCTTCAAAACGCGGACGAGATCGGGAAGCGAGGCATATCGCCAAATACCGCGATACAAACCAAACATCCAGAACGCCACCGCCTGAGCAGGCAGGGCCAGAACGAAAAGACTCCCCATGGCCCTGATGGCTTCCGGTGGAACAGTTCCCAGATTGAAACGCAACCAAAATGCCAGTCCCACCGCAATGGGCACCCATGCCATATCGTGAGTAAACGCAAGCCAACGGTTTCTTATCGAAAACTTCAAGCCGCCTGTAGGCAAAGGAACTCCTTCTCAATTTCAGCCATCAAAATACTCTTCGCTCGCCAGTGGATCAATGCAACGCTTTAGCAACCCATAAGAGACGGCGGGTAAAACCCGCCGCCACATCTCAATTGCCAATCATGAACCTAATTCAGCTTCGCATGTCCGGAATCAAACGCCTTGAACCTGAGGTAATTCCTTGCCGGAACCTCTATCTTTTCCCCGGTTCTCGGATTCTTCGCCTGATGTGCCTTCTGGTGTTTGCGGAAGAACTTCCCCATGCCCTTCAGCCGAACCTCTTCGCCATTCTTCAGATGGGCAAAGATAGACTCTTTCACGGCATCAATAACAGCTCTCGCCTGAGCCTGAGTCACACCGGCCGGCTTCGCAGCCTCCCTGGCAAGATCCTTATCCCCGATAGCCAGGGCCGGAGAAGCAAAAATCATGGCGCAAACCATTGCCGCAAGAAATTGTTTCATAACAACCCCCTTGAGATATAAAGTGCCCGCAGGCCAATGCCAGTATGACACAAAGTGCCCTCCCCGTGCAAGGAAAGCTAGCGTGTCCTGAGCTCCACCCAGCAAATTAGGAACAGATACACCATCGCCCAGATCAACAGGCCCACCGGGACCAGACTTCCTTGATCCAATAGAAACAAGGCCGCTAGAGCTGCCATGAGCATCAGCGCATACTCGGCAAGCACGGTTCGGCGATGTCCCCAGCCCGCCAAAACCAGTTTCTGATAACAATGTTCGCGATGCGCCTGCCAGACCTTTTCCCCACGAATTGCCCGTCGAGCCAGCGTCACCGTCGCATCGACGACAAACGGCGAAAAGACCAGGATCGGGAACCACAGCGGAAACAGGCCGGCCAGCCAGCCATGCCACGACAGACCGCCGGCCAGCAGGCCCAGCGTCGCCGATCCGACATCGCCCATGAAGATGCGCGCCGGCGGAAAATTGAACATTAGAAAACCTGCCGAGGCTGCAGCGACACACAGCGAAAGCGACATGAACACCCCATCACCGGCCAGCCAGCCGGCCAGCCCCAGCGCCGAAAAGCCGATCACGCTCATGCCACCGGCAAAGCCGTCCATGCCGTCCATGAAGTTGTAGAGATTCAGCATCCAGCTCAGCGCCAAAGCGCCGGCTATCGCCACCCATGGAGAAACATCGCCTGCAGCGACAATCAGGGTCGAAGCGACCAGATGAACCGGCAGGCGCAGAGCCGGGGAAAGCTCGATCAGATCATCGAGCAGGGAAAGCACGGCGACCAGCAATGCACCCCCCGCCAGAGCCATGTACCACGGCGGCATAGTCGCATCGCGAAACAGGGCCCACCAGCCCGCTGCCACGGCGAAAACAATCGCAATGCCGCCGGTTCTTGGCACGGGCTGATCGTGTAGCGATCGCTCATTGGGCGCATCATCGATGCGGAAGGGGCTGAAGCGCCCGGCCAGCCACAGGGTCAAAAAAATAGCCGAGACAAAACTGACCAAGGGAGTCATACGAGATCTTCTCTTCGAAGATAATCCACTATTTCCTGCATCGAGTCATGGAGGTTTCTGGCCGGAATAAACCCCAACTCCTCCCGTATTTCGGCTGAATCGTACCATTCATCGCCGATCAGTTTTTCAAGCACACCGGAATCAAACAGAAAACGTCGACCTCGCAGCCTCCCTATCGCGTCCCCCACTCCAGCCAAACCCTTCAGGAGGGGAAGCGGCATGGTCCAGGCCGGCGCCGGTCGTCCCAACGCCTCACAGATCCATTCATGGATCCGTCGAGTCGTATATTCAATGCCATCCGTGACGACATAGGTCTTGCCCGCAGCCTCCGTCCTTGTTGCCGCCAGCCAAGCCGCATTCACGACATCCTCAACATGCACCATCGAACGCCGCCCGCAATCGGGAACGGGAGGAAACCAGCCCCTTGCCACCGCCCGGATCATCCGTGGCAGATTGCCCTTGGTCGTCGGGCCATAGACCATGGCCGGCCTCAAAATCACGATTTCCATGCGATCCGCGAATGCCG
>RFIO01000152.1 GCA_003695205.1 Deltaproteobacteria bacterium | reverse complement strand
CTACGAGGAACGCTGGTTTTCCGCCGCCGACCGGCTGACGCGCGCAGAGCTTGAACTCTGCGGCGAAACGGTGCCAATAGGCACCGACCTGCTCTTTGCCGCCGCGAACCGCCCCGGCTGCCTGGTCGGAATCGAGATCTGCGAAGATCTGTGGTCGGTGTCGCCGCCCAGCCAGAAGCAGGCCGCGGCCGGAGCGACGGTGCTGGTCAACCCGTCCGCCAGCCCTGAAGTGCTGGGCAAGCGCGACTACCGCCTGCAACTGGTCACCCAGCAGTCGGCACGCTGTCTCGCCGCCTACGCCTACGCTTCGGCCGGGCCCGGGGAGTCGACCACCGACCTGGTCTATGGCGGCCACAGTCTCATCTGCGAGAACGGCCAGCTGCTGGCTGAAACCGAGCGGTTCCGCTTCGAAGGGCAGTTTGCCCTGGCCGATGTCGATATCGACCGGTTGCTGTTGGAGCGCCAGCGCAACAGCAGCTTTGCCGATGCCGAGGGCGGCGATTTCCGCTGTATTTCCTTTGACCTGCCGCCGCGTCGGGACGGCCGCCTGCTCCGGCCCATCCCCCGCCGCCCCTTCGTTCCCGACGACCCTGCCGCGCGCGACCGGCGCTGCGAGGAGATTTTCGCCATCCAGACCACGGCCCTGGCGCGCCGGCTGCGGCACACCGGCAGCGAACAGGTGGTCATCGGCATTTCCGGCGGTCTCGACTCGACCCTGGCGCTGCTGGTTGCCTGTCGCGCCTTCGATCAGCTCGGTCTGCCTCATTCGGGCATCCACGCCCTGACCATGCCCGGTTTCGGTACCACTGAACGCACCCGTGGCAATGCCGAAAAACTGGCAGAACTGCTGGGGGTCGATCTGGCGGTCGTGCCGATCCATGCCAGCGTGCGCCAGCATTTTGCCGATATCGGCCACGACGAGACGGTGCACGATATCACCTACGAGAACGCCCAGGCGCGCGAGCGGACCCAGATTCTGATGGACCGGGCCAACCAGGTCGGCGGCCTGGTGATCGGCACCGGCGACCTGTCGGAACTGGCGCTGGGCTGGGCCACCTACAACGGCGACCACATGTCGATGTACGCCGTCAATGTCGGCGTGCCCAAGACCCTGGTGCGCTACCTGG
>RFIO01000151.1 GCA_003695205.1 Deltaproteobacteria bacterium | reverse complement strand
GACAGCAAGTACCGTCCCTGTCCGCTGCTGCGCAAGATGGTCAAGGCAGGCTGGCTGGGCAAGAAGAGCGGCAAGGGCTTTTTCGACTACAGCACCTGACCCGGGGAGGTCGACATGAATTATCGCAACCTGCTGGTCCATCTCGACCAGGGCGAGCGCAGTAATGAACGATTCAACCTGGCGCTGGAACTTGCCGGCCGCTTTGGCGCCCGCCTCAGCCTCTACTACGGCACCCCCTTCCCCTTCGTCGGCCAGGAATCGGAGCGCCGCCTGCGCGCCGGGCTGCTGGCAGAATGCCGCGCGCGTGCCGAAGCGGTCAGGGTTGATCTGGAGTGGCGCGACGATGCCGACGTGCTGGTGCATCAGCCGCTGCTGGCCAGGCTCAATTACCAGGCGTTTTTTGCCGACCTGACCATTGTCGGTCAACCCGCCCCGGGTAACGGCGGTGAGTCGGCCACTCCGAAGGATCTGCCGGAGCGGCTGATTCTGACATCAGGTCGCCCGGTTCTGACCGTCCCATACGCCGGCGAATTCGAGCGGGTTGGCAGCAGGGTGATGGTCGCCTGGCGTACCGGCCGTGCCTCCTCCCGGGCTCTGCTCGATTCCCTGCCGCTGCTGGCCGGCGCGGAATCGGTGCATCTGCTCAGCTTTGTTACCAGCCGGGGCGAACTGCCGCTGGCCGGGGAGGCTATGAAGCGACTCAAAACCTACCTGTCGGCACACGGTGTCGAGGCCGAATCGGAGGTGCGGATGATTTCCAACATTGGCTTCGGTGACGCGCTGCTCAACCGGATGACCGACGAGGCGGTCGATTTGCTGGTGGCGGGCGGACCGTTGCCCACGGCGCCGGCGCCGATGGCGGCCAAGGTATTGAGAGAGATGACCGTACCGGTGCTGATGTCCAGTTGATGACAGGTGACTGAATTCAGGAGACAGGAGACAGAATCGATGACTTTTGAAAACCTGCTTTACGAGGTGGCTGGCGGTGTTGCCACTGTTACCGTCAACCGGCCCAAGGCGCTCAATGCCTTGAACGAGGCGACCCTGAAGGAGCTGCTCTGCTGTTTTGCCGACATTGCCGAAGATGAGGCGGTCAAGGTGGTAATCCTGACCGGGGCCGGAGACAAGGCCTTTGTCGCCGGTGCCGACATCGCCGCCATGCAGCCGCTCGAAGCAACGGCGGCGCGCAGCTTCGCCCTGCTCGGGCACCGGCTCGGTCGGGTCATCGAGAGTCTACCCAAGCCGGTCATCGCCGCGGTCAACGGCTATGCCCTGGGCGGCGGCTGCGAGCTGGCCCTGTGCTGCGATATCCGCCTGGCGAGCGAAAACGCCCGCTTCGGTCAGCCGGAG
>RFIO01000150.1 GCA_003695205.1 Deltaproteobacteria bacterium | reverse complement strand
GGAGGTCCGTTTCGAGGTGGTGCGCCGGGGGGAGCGCCGGGTGGTCAGCCGGGTGATCTCCGCCAAGGGGACCGGGCACGGCTACACCTACGAAACCCTTTCCTACCGCAAGCGCAACAAGAAGATGGAGCCGTTCATGCTCACCATCTCCGAGCGTGCCGGCGAGGAAACCCTCTACAACCACGAGGGGGAGGAGTTCCTGCTTATCCTCCAGGGCAAGGCGGAAATTCTGCTTGAAGATGAACGAATCGTGCTCGAGGAGGGGGACGCCGTCTACTTCGACTCATCCCTGCGCCACCGCCTGCTGGCGTGCGAGGGGGAAGAGGTCAGGGTGTTGGCGGTTGTGACCCGCTGAGCACTGTCCGGCAAAGCCGCCCTGCGGGAGCCATGAAACCTTGTCAGGTGCCGCAGGCAATCGGTGCCTGATTCCCGGGGTCGCCTCTGTTTTGTTCAGTGGATCCCCCGGGAGGGCGCCGTTCAGCTGTGGATGAAGATACAAGGGACTGCCCCCGCTTCGAGGGCAGTCCCTCTCACTGCAAAGGGAGAGAGAGTATGAGCAAATTTGCCAGGCCGACGCTTGCCGACTGGGAGGCGCAGGCGAAAAAGCTGTTGAAGACGGACGACCTGTCCAACTTCAAGTGGGACACCCCCGAAGGCATCACCGTCAAGCCGCTCTACACCAGGGCGGACATCGAAGGGTTGGAAACGGCCGATACCCTGCCCGGTTTCGCTCCCTTCATCCGCGGGCCGATGGCGACCATGTATGCCGGCCGCCCCTGGACCGTGCGCCAGTACGCCGGTTTCTCGACCGCCGAGGAGTCGAACGCCTTCTACAAGCGCAACCTCGCCGCCGGCCAGCAGGGGCTCTCGGTCGCCTTCGACCTCGCCACCCATCGCGGCTATGATTCCGACCATCCGCGTGTAGTCGGCGACGTCGGCAAGGCGGGCGTGGCCATCGACTCGGTCGAGGACATGAAGATCCTCTTCGACGGTATCCCGCTCGACAAGGTGTCGGTGTCGATGACCATGAACGGCGCGGTACTGCCGATCATGGCCAATTACATCATCGCCGCCGAAGAGCAGGGCGTTTCGCAGGAGAAGCTCGCCGGGACCATCCAGAACGACATCCTCAAGGAGTTCATGGTCCGCAACACCTACATCTACCCGCCGGCGCCGTCGATGCGCATCATCGGCGACATCATGGAGTACACCAGCCAGCACATGCCGAAGTTCAACTCGATCTCGATCTCCGGCTACCACATCCAGGAGGCCGGCGCCAACGCCGCCCTCGAGCTGGCCTTCACCCTCGCCGACGGCCTCGAGTACGTGCGCGCCGCCCTCGACAAGGGGCTCGACATCGACGCCTTCGCGCCACGCCTCTCCTTCTTCTTCGGCATCGGCATGAACTTCTTCATGGAGGCCGCCAAGCTGCGCGCCGCGCGCTACCTCTGGGCAAGCCTGATGAGCCAGTTCAACCCCAAAAATCCCAAGTCGTCGATGCTGCGCACCCACTGCCAGACCTCCGGCTGGTCGCTGACCGAGCAGGATCCCTACAACAACGTCATCCGCACCACCCTCGAGGCGCTCGCCGCGGTCCTCGGCGGCACGCAGTCACTGCATACCAACGCGCTGGATGAGGCGATCGCCCTGCCGACCGACCACAGTGCCCGCATCGCCCGCAACACCCAGCTGATCATCCAGGAGGAGTCGGGTATCTGCAATGTCGTCGATCCCCTGGGCGGCTCCTACTACGTCGAGAGCCTGACCAAGAACCTCATCGACGAGGCGCAGAAGATCATCGACGAGGTCGAGGCCATGGGCGGCATGACCAGGGCTATCGAATCGGGCATGCCCAAGCTGCGCATCGAGGAGTCGGCCGCACGCAAGCAGGCGGCCATCGATTCGGGTCGCGACGTCATCGTCGGGGTCAACAAGTACAAGCTGGACAAGGAAGAGCCGATCGAGGTGCTGGAAATCGACAACACCGCAGTGCGCGAGGCACAGATTGCCCGCCTGAACAAGATGCGCGCCGAGCGTGACGAAGCCGCCTGCCGGCAGGCCCTTGACGCCATCACGGCCGCCTGCGAAAGTGGACAGGGGAATCTCCTCGACCTGAGCGTCAAGGCCGCCAGGGCGCGCGCCTCGGTCGGCGAGATTTCCGACGCCATGGAGAAGGTCTTCGGTCGTCACAAGGCCGAAATCAAACTTGTTTCGGGAGCCTACGGATCGGTGGTGGAAAAGGACGAAGATTTCGCCGAAGTCAAAAAGCGCATCGAGGCCTTCGCCGAAAAGGAAGGGCGTCGCCCGCGCATCCTGATCGCCAAGATGGGGCAGGACGGCCACGATCGCGGCGCCAAGGTGGTGGCCAGCGCCTACGCCGACGCCGGGTTTGACGTCGATGTCGGCCCGCTGTTCCAGACCCCTGAGGAAGCGGCGAAGATGGCAGTCGAAAACGACGTCCATGTCGTCGGAGTTTCCTCCCTGGCCGCGGGCCACAAGACCCTGGTGCCGCAGCTGATCGAGGAGCTGAAGAAGCTTGGCGCCGACGACATCGCCGTGGTCTGCGGCGGGGTCATCCCGCGCCAGGACTACGATGCCCTCTACGCCGCCGGTGCCGCGCGCATCTTCGGTCCCGGCACCCCGATCACCGTCTCCGCCGGTCAGACACTTGAGGCGATCGAGGAAAAGCGTAAGTAGTTTTATCTGAGTGCAGGGTGGGCCATTTGGCCCGCCCTTTTTGCTTGAGCCGCCAAGACGCCAGGACGCCAGGAGGGCAATGGATCCTTATCTGCCATGCCAATGGCCCAAATCATGTCAACTCTGGGGGCCGGGTTGTGGCAACGCCGCCCGTAGGTTTCTGGTTTTTTATTGAATTTTGGCGCCTTGGCGTCTTGGCGGCCAGGGTCTTTACAAGGTTTTCACGTGTTCAAAATCAAAGAACTCGCCGACGGTGTGCGTGCAGGTCACCTTCGTTCCCTGGCCAGGGCTATCACCCTTGTGGAAAGTCGCAGCCCGGACCATTCCCTGGCCGCCACGACCCTGCTCGACGAGCTGCTGCCCGCTGCCGGCAATTCCATCCGGGTCGGCATCTCCGGTGTTCCCGGGGTCGGCAAAAGCACCTTCATCGAGGCTTTAGGCCTCTATCTGACCGGCCGCGGCCACAAGGTGGCGGTGCTGGCGGTCGATCCCTCCTCGCAGCTGTCCGGCGGCTCCATCCTGGGCGACAAGACCCGCATGGAGGAGCTCTCGCGCGACCCCAACGCCTTCATACGGCCCTCTCCGTCGGGCGATACTCTCGGTGGCGTGGCGCGCAAGACGCGCGAAACCATGCTGGTGTGCGAGGCGGCCGGCTATGACGTCATCATCGTCGAGACGGTCGGTGTCGGGCAGTCGGAAATCACTGTCGCCTCCATGGTTGACCTGTTCGTGCTGCTGCAGCTGCCCGGTGCCGGTGACGAGCTGCAGGGGATCAAGAAGGGGGTCATGGAAATCGCCGACCTGATCCTGATCAACAAGGCCGAAGGGGACAACCGCCCGCGCGCCGAGCTGGCCAAGGCCCAGATCGAGACCGCCCTGCACATCATGCAGCCCAAAAGCCCCAACTGGACCGTCCCGGTCATGCTCTGCTCCGCCCTCAAAAACGAAGGGATTGACGCCGTCTGGCAGGCGATCGAATCCTACCGTGCCACCCTGGGGGACAGTGGCGAATTCGATGAAAAGCGCCGCCTGCAGGCCTCCGACTGGATGTGGAGCCTGGTTATGGACGGCCTGAAAGACCTGTTTCGCCACGACAGGAACGTCGAGGCCCTGCTGCCGCAACTCCAGGACGCCGTCGCCAGGGGCACCACAACTCCCGGCGCGGCAGCCAGGCGCCTGCTGGAGGCGTTTAAGCGGCACTGATTGGTGGGCGCACAGAGAG
>RFIO01000149.1 GCA_003695205.1 Deltaproteobacteria bacterium | reverse complement strand
GCCGACCACGTCCGAGGCAATCCCGGCGTTTGCACGCCAGACTGGCGCGGCATGTCTTTCCTGCCACTTCCAGTCCTTCCCGACCCTGTCCGCCTTCGGTCGCTCCTTCAAGATGGGCGCTCTGACCGACGTGGGCGAGCAGGCCCTGGTCGAGGATGAGGCTCTGTCCATCCCGGCAACCCTGAACGCGACGATCGTGTTCCGTCCGCAGGTTATCCAGCAGAGCGCAACCGGTACCCCGACCACCAAGGAAATCGGTTATGTTGATCAGGTGGTCCTGATCGGCGGCCGTATCGGCCCGAACGCCGGTGCTTTCGTTGAGCTCGGCGGCGGTGCGTTCGGTAACCACCAGCTGTTCACGTCCTTTGATCTTGGCGGCTTCAAGGCCGGTATCAACTACGCTAACACCGGTTTCGGTTCCGACTCCGCGCTGCAGCTGGGCAACACCTGGGGTCAGCACGGCGGCATGATGGGCCTGCGTGACACCTCCGCCAACCAGTTCCTCGAGGCTAAAGGCCGTAAAAACGCTGGTGCTGCTGTTGGTGCACGTAAGGCCAACTATGCCTCTCTGGTCGCCTGGGGCGGCAACGACATGGGCGCCGTCCAGATCGGTCTGGTGGCTCCGTCCGACGGAATTGCATTTGGTGTTACCAATGATGGTGGCACAACGGCACCGCTCACGGGCCTGTCCGGTAGTACCTTCAAGGCTGCAAACATCGTGCGTGCCAACGGCTTCTTCGATGTCGGCGGTTTGACCGCGGGTCTCGGCGGCATCTTCATCTCCGGTAACGTTGGTGACAATGGTCAGTTCATTGCTGCTAAGCAGCTTGAGATGAAGCGCTGGGGTGTTGAGGCATCGCTGGAAGGCGAGATGGGCGACACCCAGTTCGGTCTGTATGCTGACTATGCATCGGCTGGCGCTTCCTCCACAGCCAAGACCAACGTCTTCAACACTGATACCGTGAACGCTCTGAAGGGATTCGGTATCCGCGGTACAGTCAAGCCGATCCACAACCTGGTTCTGGGCGCTGGCTACAGCTCCATGAAGGCCACGACCAAGACCAAGACCTTCATGGTTGGTGCCGAGTTCGAGGTTTACCAGAACTTCGTGATTGCTCTGACCTACACCAACGAGAAGGCTGGTACGACCACGACCAAGACCACGGTGCTGGACGTCGAGGCTCTGCTGTAAGCAAGCCACGCATCCACAGGATGATCGAGAAAAGGGCGGCCTTCGGCCGCCCTTTTCTTTTGTCCGGGGAACCGCGAAGGAGCTAAGGTTCGCCAAGGAAAAACTCTGTCAATCTTCGCGTCCTTGGCGCCCTTTGCGGTTCAATCCCTTATTGACCCGAAAGCCCGTGCGCGCTTGAATCGCGATCCATGAAACGACTGCTGATCTTCCTGCCATTTCTTCTGATGCTC
>RFIO01000020.1 GCA_003695205.1 Deltaproteobacteria bacterium | reverse complement strand
GTCTTGCCCCGCTCGATCAGGACGACGCCAAGATTGTTCCAGGCCTCGGGCCATTCCGGCGCGGCCTCGACCGCCCGGCGCAGCTGTTTCTCGGCCTGACCAAGCCGCCCCAGCCCCAGATTGGCGGTTCCCATGCCCGACAAGATTTCGGCCGTCATGCCGTGTTCCAGCGCCGCGCGCGCGTAGGCCTCCAGCGCCAGTTCATATTCATGCGCCGCCATCAGACGCTGGGCGACCTCAAGACCATCCGCCGCCTTGCCCCGGGGGTCGATGCCGGGGGCATAGGGACCGGCGGACAGGTCCACCGTATCGCGCGGCGCGCAAGCGGCCATTGCCGCCGCAACGGCAATGGCCCCCAGCACAAACCGCGCCCTGCGCGCAGGCCGCCGCCCGCCCGAAATGCCGCGATCAGTTGCCCATGTTGCCAATTTCCGAGATGCCTTTGACCGAGGGACCGACAAGGATCACCAAGAGCGGTGGAACCGTCAGCATCATAGTGGCAAGGGTCATCTTGGTTGGCAACTTGTTTGCGGCCTCTTCGGCACGCATCACCCGCTTGTCCCGCATCTCGGAGGAATAGACCCGCAGCGCGTCGGCAATCGAGGTGCCAAAGGTCGCCGACTGGATCAGCACCGTGACAAAGGACGACACGTCCTCGACCCCGCAGCGGGTTCCGAAGTCGCGCAGCACCCTGTCCTTGTCCTTGCCGGCCTTCATCTCGTAGGCGACGATTTCGAGTTCTTCGGCGAGATCGGGACAGGCGGCACGGGTTTCCTTGGCCACCCGCACGATCGACTGGTCCAGCGACTGGCCGGCCTCGACACAGACCAGCAGCATGTCCAGCGCATCGGGAAAGCCCATCGTGATCGCTTCCTTGCGGCTGGCCACCCGCCGGGTCACCCAGTATTTTGGCAGCATGTAACCCGCAGCCCCCGGCCCCAGCACATACATCATCAGCTGCTGGCTGGTCATGCCTTCGCCGGCGCCCAGCAGGAATACATAGACCACCCCCAGGATCAGCCCGGCTATCCCCAGGGCGAACTGCGCAAAGTGGAAGAACCGCACCGCATCCTTGGACTGATAACCCGCCTGACGCAGCTTCAGCTGGATCGCGCTCAGCTCTTCCTCGTTCTGCGGTTCCAGGAAATGGGCAAACTTCTCCAGCTGCTCGTTCCGGTTGCCCTGACGCAGTCGCTCCTTCCGGGGCTTGGGGGCGTTCTCCTGCCGGATGTTCTTCTGAAGCTTCTTCAGCGGATCCTCGGGCTGGTTCAGCAGCATCGGGATCGTCAGTAGGACCATGAAAAGCCCCAGCAGGCCGACGACGATCAGTGGGCCCAGCGGGCCCAACTGTTCGACCAGGAACTCGTTGATCGGGGAAAGGAATTCCATCTTGCGGCCTCCTCAGACCTTGATGTTGGTC
>RFIO01000148.1 GCA_003695205.1 Deltaproteobacteria bacterium | reverse complement strand
GACATCATGGTGGTGGACGACTACGGTCACCATCCGGCGGAGATTCGCGCCACCCTGGCCGCGGCGCGCAAGGGCTGGCCGAAACGTCGCATCGTGGCGGTCTTTCAGCCTCATCGCTACAGCCGCACCAGGGCGCTGTTCGAGGATTTCGCCACCGCCTTCTACGACGCCGACCGGCTGCTGGTCACGGATATCTACGCGGCCGGCGAGGAGCCGGTCGAGGGGGCCAGTGCCGAGGCCCTGGCCGGGCGCATCCGGGAACACGGCCACCGCGACGTGACCTATGTCGGTGACGCCGACGGCCTGGCCAAACAGCTTGAAGGCGAACTTGAGGCCGGCGACCTGCTCATAACCCTGGGCGCCGGCAATATCGGCCAGGTGGCCCATGAACTGGCGGCGCTGCTCTCGGCATGACGGGCGCGATCGCAAGGCTCTTTGACAATCTCGGTGGACTTGACGGCCGGCTGCTGCGTGACGAGCCGATGGCCCGGCACACCAGCTGGAAGGCCGGCGGCCCGGCGGCCATCTTCTTCCGCCCGGCGACCATCGACGGCCTGACCGCCGCCCTGGAGCTGGCCGGTGAGGCGGGCATTCCCTGGCTGGTGGTCGGGGCCGGCAGCAACCTGCTGGTGCGCGATGGTGGATTTCCCGGCCTGGTTGCCTGTACCCGCGCCCTCGACCGGCTGTCGTGGCAGGATGAGGACAGGGTTCGGGCCGAATGTGGTGTGGCGCTGCCAAAGCTGGCGCGCGACAGTGCCGACCGGGGTCTGGCCGGCATCGAATCCCTGGTCGGGATCCCGGGAACCCTCGGGGCGGCTGTAGTGATCAACGCCGGCGCCTCGGGGCAGGAGATCGGCCAGACCGTGCGTCGGGCGCGCATCTGGTCGCGGCAGGGCGGGAGCCGTTGGCGCGAAAGAACCGAACTCGATTTCGCCTATCGCCGCAGTTCCCTGACCGACCGGGAGGTCGTGCTTGAAGTCGAGCTGGCGTTGCGAAAAAGAGACCCGGATCGGCTGCTGCAGGCGATGACAGCTGCCCTGACGGCGCGCCGCAAGAGCCAGACGGTCGAGGGGCCCAACGCCGGGTCGGTCTTTCGCAACCCGGAAGGACACAGGGCCTGGGAGCTGATCGACCGGGCCGGTCTGCGCGGCTGCCGCATCGGCGGTGCCATGGTGTCGCGGGTACACTGCAACTTCATCGTCAACCTGGGAGGGGCGACGGCCACCGAGATTGAACAGCTGATTGATCTGGTCAGTGAGCGGGTCGAACGGCAATGCGGCATCAGGCTGCTGCCGGAAGTGAAAATCGTCGGCCGCCACAAGGAGGATAAACCGGGTGAAGATCGAACGTGACAGCCTGAAGCGGATGACCATCGGCGTGTTGTGCGGCGGCCTGTCGCGCGAGCGCGAGGTGTCGCTGCGCACCGGTGAGGGGGTGCATCAGGCCCTGGTCGATGGCGGCTACCGAGCGGTGCTGATCGATGCCGGACGCGACCTGCCGCGGCAGCTTGCCGACAACAGCGTCGATGTCGCCTTCATCGCCCTGCATGGTCGCTTCGGCGAAGACGGCACTGTTCAGGGGCTGCTGGAGATGCTCGGTGTTCCCTACACCGGTAGCGGCGTGCTGGCTTCGGCGCTGGCGATCGACAAGGTGGCGACCAAGAAGATGCTTTTGTACCACGAACTGCCGACCCCCGGATTTCTGGTTCTGCGCCGGGGGGAGGAGCGTACGGCGGTACTTGAACAGTGCCGGCATTTTCCGCTGGTGGTCAAACCTTCACGCGAGGGATCGACCCTCGGCATCAGCATCGTGCGCGGCGCAGAAGAGCTCGAAGAGGCACTGGATGAGGCCCTGGGCCTCGACGATACAGTGCTGATCGAGGACTGCATCGAGGGGATGGAGGTGACGGTCAGCATCCTGGACGGTGAGGCGCTGCCGATCATCCAGATCGTTCCGAAAGGCGGTTTTTACGACTACCACGCCAAGTACACCGCCGGCCAGACTCGCTACATCGTGCCGGCACCGTTGCCGGCGGCGGTCTACCGGCGACTGCAGGAGGTCTCGGTGGAGACCTGCCGGGTCCTCGGCGTCAGGGGGGCGGCGCGGGTCGACTTCATGGTGCGGGAGAAGGAATTCTACATTCTTGAGGTCAACACCATTCCGGGCATGACTCCGACCAGTCTGCTGCCGAAGGCGGCCCGGCAGGCGGGTATCGACTACCGGGAACTGGTGGTACGCATGCTGCTCGACGCCGGCCTGGACAAATAGGAACAGGACTGGGAATGCGCGATTTCGCCAAAGGACAGAAACGCTCCAAACCCCGCGCCAACCGGCGGGTGAAGAAGAAGGAGCCACGCAACTGGGGGCTGCTGCTGCGGCGGCTGACCCGGGGCGTGCTGATGCTGTCCAGCGCGGCGCTGATCGCCCTCGGAGGCGTGCTGGCCGCGAGGCTGATGCTCGATTCGGGCTGGTTCCGGGTCGACCAGGTCCGGGTCCTGGGCAACCAGCGGGTCAGCGCCGACCACATCGTCGCCCTGTCCGACATTCATCGCGGTGTCGGTCTGTTCGAACTGAACCTCGAGCGTATCGGCAACAAGATCGAGGAGGACCCCTGGATCGCCACCGCCCAGGTGCGGCGGCTCTTTCCGGGGGAGGTGGTGGTTGAGGTGACCGAGCGCCAGCCGGGCGCCATCCTGAGTCTCGGCTACCTCTACTATGTCGACTGGGACGGTGAGATTTTCAAGCTTTTGGCACCTTCGGACCGGCTCGACTACCCGGTGATCACCGGCATCAACGCCGAGGATCTGACCGTGAGCCCCGATCGCGTTCGCAGCCGGTTGCGGCGGGCGATGGAACTGCTGATGGAACTGAAGGGGCGACGGCACCTTGGGATCGACGACATCTCCGAGGTGCATATCGATGACCGCATCGGCTACGTGCTGATGACCTACACCGGCGGAGTACCGATCCGTATCGGTTTCGACGGTTTCTCCGCCAAGCTGGACCGTCTGGAAAAAGTCTACCGGGAACTGAGGCCCCAGCTTGCGGGTCTGAACTATATCGATCTGAACGTCTCCGACCGGGTGATTGTCAGCCTGGCTGATCCGGTCGTGGCCGGGAAGGGGTAAAGGGGGTAGCGATATGAGCAACAAGCGGGAAAACCTGATTGTCGGCCTGGACATCGGCACGACCAAGATCTGCGCCATCGTCGCGGCCGTGACCGACGAGGGGCTGGACATCGTCGGTATCGGCTCGGCGCCGTCCAAGGGATTGCGCAAGGGCGTGGTCATCAACATCGAGAGTACGGTCGAGGCGGTGAAGAAGGCACTGCAGGAGGCCGAGCTGATGGCCGGCTGCGAGATCAAGTCGGTCTTCGCCGGCATCGCCGGCGGGCACATCAAGGGCTTCAATTCCCAGGGCGTGATCGCCATCAAGAACCGGGAAGTGACCCAGGAGGATATCCGCCGGGTTATCGATGCCGCCAAGGCGATCGCCATACCGATGGACCGCGAGGTGATTCACATCCTGCCGCAGGAATACATCATCGATGACCAGG
>RFIO01000019.1 GCA_003695205.1 Deltaproteobacteria bacterium | reverse complement strand
TGTGCTCGGAGTGGAACAGAGGGATGATGCCACCTGGATTGAGCTTCTGGACTGGATGCTGAATGATCGCGGCGAACCGGTGGCAGAGAACCCGGCGGGGCTGCGCTACTACGTTGTGGCAGGCTCCCGGCAGGCACCGGGCCGAGATCTGGAGGGACGGCTTTTGACCCTGGCCGGAACGGCGCGAAAACCGGTTACGGTCGAACGAATGGGGCGCAGTGTCCGTTACCCGGTTCTGGAACTGGTCGACATGCGCGTCTGGCCCCGTCCCGTCGACTATCATCCCGCCAGGTTGGGGCCGGCCCAATCCCCTTCGTGGCGCGGCGTCACCAACCCGCGCAATCCCTATGACAGCGGTTATGCCCCCTACCCCTGGAGCCCGGGTCAGCTCCGGCCCTGACCGGGCTCGAGCAGCGCCTGAAACAATGAGGCCCCCGAATCGTAGCGAACCCCGCTGGAAGCGGCAGATCGTTCGGAGTAAGCACCGGCACCCTCACTCTGTACACCGGAGGCGTAAAGGATAAAAGGGACCGGGTCGGCTGTGTGCGTCATGCGCGCCACCGGAGTCGGGTGGTCAGGTAGAACAAGCACGCGATAGTCTTCTCCCTCCAGCCCCTCAATGACACGCCCTACGATCTCCCGGTCGAAGTCCTCTATGGCCCTGATCTTGTCATCAAGATTGCCGGCGTGCGCCGCCTCGTCCGGGGCCTCGACGTGAAGATAGACGAAATCACCCGTATCCAGGGCCGCGAGGGCGGCTTCGGCCTTGCCGCGGTAGTTGGTATCGATGTAACCGGTCGCCCCTTCGACCTCGATCACCTCCAGTCCGGCGTAGATGCCGATTCCCTTGATCAGGTCCACGGCGGAAATCACCGAACCCCTGAGGCCGGCCCGCTGCTCAAGAGTTTCCATCCGGGGAAGCTTCCCCTGGCCCCAGAGCCAGATCGAATTGGCGGTGGTCTCCCCCTGCTGTTCCCGGCGCATGTTGTAGGAGTGGTTCTTCAGGACTATCTGTGCCTGGGTCATCAGGTGGATCAGTTCCTCGGCGCCTTCGCCGACGGGCAGATGCTCACCGATGCACTGGTTGGTGATGTCGTGGGGAGGGACGCACCGCATCCCGTCCTTGCCGCCGCGCCAGACCATAAGATGACGGTAGGAAACTCCAGGGTGGAATTCGAACCGTTCGTCTTCGAGGTTCTCCTTCAGGGCCTCGATGAGCCGGACGGCATCAGCCGTGGCAATATGTCCCGCTGAGAAGTCGCCCATGTAGAGCTTGCCGAAGTGTGGGACAAGGTGAACAAGGTTCAGCCGGAAAGCGATGTCATCCGGGCCCAGCTCGACTCCCATGCTGGCCGCTTCAAGGGGCGACCGGCCCGTGTAGCACTCGGCAGGGTCGTAACCGAAGACCGACAGATTGGCGACATCGCTACCCGGATGAAACCCTTCGGGTACCGTCTGCACCAGGCCGACAGTCCCGGTGGCCGCAAGCCGGTCCATGTTGGGGGTATGCGCTTTTTCCAGGGGAGTTTTCCCCTCAAGCTGGTCGATCGGTTCATCGGCCATGCCGTCACCGAGAAGGACAAGGTACTTCATGGAGGTCTCAGGTTCCTTTCAGCCGCGTGGATGATGTGTCTGGTGAATCTGCCGCAACCGCTCCCTGGTCACATGGGTGTATATCTGCGTGGTACTGATGTCGGCATGACCAAGCATGGTCTGCACCGCCCGCAGATCGGCTCCGTTCTCAAGCAGATGGGTTGCGAAGGAATGTCGCAGCGAATGCGGCGATATGTCGCGAAAAATACCAGCCTCGCGGGCCCGGCGCCTCATCATCTTCCAGAAGCCCTGTCGAGTCAACCCCGCCCCAGAGCGATTCAGGAATATGACATCATGGTTTTGTCCCTTGAGAAGAAAGGGGCGGCCTGAATCGAGGTAGGCGTCAAGGGCATCGGCAGCCACCTCCCCGAGGGGAACAATCCGCTGTTTACCGCCTTTGCCGAGAACCCGAAGAAATCCGGCATCACGATGTACCTGGGACATGCGCAGACCGACCAGTTCGGAGACCCTCAGACCCGTGGCATACAGGACTTCAAGCATGGCCCGGTCGCGCAAACCGAGAGGCGTGTCACCGGTCGGGACGGCAAGCAGCCGTTCGACTTCGTCCTGGCTGAGTGTCTTCGGCAGAGCCGGCAGGTTTTTCGGGGCTTCGATGCGGGATGTCGGATCGTTTGCTGACAGACCCTCCCGATAGAGATAGCGATGAAACTGCCTCAGGCTGACCAGGCTGCGCGCCCTGGAGCGCGCCGAGAGCCCGCGATCCCGCAGTTGCCTGAGATAGCCTATGACATGAGCCGTGCCGATCTCCGCAACGGCAGCAACGCCCTGGTCCTCAAGAAAATCGAGATAGCGGGCCAGATCCCGTCCATAGGCCTCGAGGGTATTTTTGCTCAGCCCCTTTTCGACTACAAGGTAACTGAGAAACTGGTCCAGCTCGGGGTTCATTCCTGCACGGACTCCTCACCGTCGATCGCACGGATCAGCCGGGCCCGGATGTCATCAAGACGATCCGGCTCGGTAATCTTCTGACCGAAGATGTCCTGGATGTAGAAGGTGTCGGCGACCTGGTCGACCTTGGTGGAAATCTTGGACACTCCGATATAGATGTTCATGTCATTGAAGGTCCGGCTGATGTCGTACAGCAGTCCGACCTTGTCGTGGGTGACGATATCGACCACGGTGTAATTCATTGATATCCTGTTGTCGAAATCGATCCGGGTCGGATATTTCGGCCGTACCTTTTCGATCACAAAGGACCGTTTTCGGCTCTTCTCCACCGCCTGGTGGACCGAAGCACGCCCCTCGATGGCAGCCGCCAGCTCCTTCTCCACCTTCTGCCAGCGGCGGGCATCGTCGATGATATCTCCGGCGCTGCTGACGACCTGGAGCAGGTCGACCACCTCGCCGTCGGCATGGGTATAGATCTGGGCGCCGAGGATATTCACGCCGTTGGCCGCGAGCACACCGGTAATCATCGCGAACAGCCCCGGCGTATCGAGGGTCGAGACAACCATCTGGGAGTATTTCAGCTCCGGCAGATGGGTCACACGCAAGGCCACGGTTTTCCTGCCCCGTTCAAGCGCCAGTCGCAGGTGTTCGGTAATTTCATGGGACCTGTGGCTGAGCAGGTAGCGGTTGCCCATCTTGCGCAGAGCGTTGCGCACCTTGCGTTCGCCAAAGTCATCTCCGAGGGACGCCAGAACCTTGCGCTTGCGGTTGCGCACCCTCTCGGACCGTGCATCGGCGGTAAAGTTGCCCCGCTCCATCACCTGGTAGGTCTTCTCGTACAACTCCTGCAGCAGAAAACCTTTCCACTCGGACCAGACATCGGGGCCGACCGCCTTCAGATCGGCGAAGGTCAGCAGAAAGAGCATCTTGAGAGTTTCTGTCATCTCCATGGTCCGGGCAAAGTTTTCGATCAGTTCGGGATCATGGAGATCGCGGCGCTGGGAGATATGGGCCATGTCGAGATGATGCAGAACGAGGAATTCCAGCCGGGCGCTGTCCTCCTTGTTCAGCCCCATGCGCCGGGCGATAGTCCGCACCAGGATCGCACCTTTTTCGCTGTGGTTTTTCCCCTCCCCCTTGCCGATATCGTGAAACAGGATGGCCAGCAGCAATAGCTCTCTTTTTTCGACGTCATTGGCGACGCTGGTCAGCAGCGGCCTGGTCTCGGCATACTCGCCGGCCCAGAGTTTCTCCATCTCCTCGACAGCGAACAGGGTGTGAATGTCGACGGTATAGATGTGGTAGGCATCGTGCTGCACCTTGCAGTAGATGCGTTCGAATTCCGGAATGTACTTGTTCAGAAAACAGAGGTGATGCATGTCGCGCAGGACAGGCGTACATCCCTCCGAACGCAGAATGTCGAAAAAATCGCGATTCACCTGACGGTCGCGCCTGAAGGCATCATTGATCAGGTGAAGGTGGTCGCGGATCGCCGTCTTCAATGGCACGCTCAGGGTTACACCCTGACGATGGGACAGCAGAAAGGCCCGCATCAGCAGCCGGGGATCCTCCCTGAAAACATCCGGCCTCGCCAACCTCAGCTCTTCCCGCAGGACATAGAAACCGTGCTCAAGTTCACGCCGGGAAAGCTGGCCGAACACCGGTCGGCGCTCCCTTTCGTCGACACGGTTGAAAAACAGGGACGTCAGGTGCTCAACCTGGGTGGCATGCAGGTAGTAGTCCTGCATGAATTGTTCAACCGCGGGCGCCTTGCTGCTGTCACGATATCCCAGGAAACGGGCAATCTCTTCCTGCTTGTCGAAATGCAGCTGGTCGTTTTTTCGATTTGAGAGAAAATGCAGTTCGTTGCGAATGCGCCAGAGGTAGTCGAGGTATTGTTCGATCTTCTGTTTTTCTTCCTCGGTAAGGACGCCCTTGCGCAGCATTTCCTGCATATTGCGGCACTTGTAGCGCACCATGAAGAGCCACAGCGCCGAGTGCAGGTCACGCAGGCCGCCTTCGCCTTCCTTGATATTGGGCTCAAGAAGGAAGACACTCGACCCGTATTTGCGCACCCGTGCCTCGCGTTCCCGAATCTTGCCGCTGATGAACGCGCCGGTGTTGCGATCGCGCACCTGGCGATAGACCTCGGCATCGAACTGCCTGAACCGCTCCTCGGAACCGCAGAGGAACCGGGTGTCGAGTAAGGCCGTCCTGGCAGTGACGTCACGGCCTGCCATATCCAGACATTCATCGCGGGTTCTCACGCTGTAGCCAACCTCAAGGCCAAGGTCCCAGAGCAGGTAGAGCAGTCTCTGGGAAAAGGATTCAACCTGGTCGCGATCGCTGGCATGGTAATAAAACATCAGGTCGATATCGGAGCGCGGATTGAGTTCACCGCGACCATATCCGCCGATAGCCAGCAAAGCACAGGGGGCGTCTGCTTCCTGGATGCCGTCAAGGCAAACCCTGAACAGCCCGGTCAGCAGACAGTCGATCATACCGGTCAGACTGGCAACAACGCTGGCGCCACTGGCCCCGCCCCGATGCTGCTGCAGTATGTTCGCCCGCTCGGCCTCGAGCCAGCCTCGGGCCGCCACCAGCAGGCGATCCCTCTTGCTGTCAAACGGCTCATCGGGCGCCAGATCAAAGCTGCAACCGTTCTCTCCGGAACGCTGTCGCTCGGTTTGGCTCGTCATGATCATTACCTGTTGCTTGCCAGCAGATTCAGGGCGCGCGCGTAACGATGGACTCCCTCGGCTATGGCCCTGGCCGTGCGATCCTGGTAGGAGGAGTTCTTCAGGCGGCTCTCTTCGGTCGGGTTGCTGATGAAAGCCGTCTCGACCAAAACGGACGGCATGGTAGCACCCAACAAAACGTAGAAGGGCCCCGGTCGCACACCAAGGTTGCGCACCCTGCTGTAGGAGCGCTTCAACCGGCCAACAAGGGCTCCCTGGATTTCAGTGGCCAGACGACTCGATTCGTTGATTTTGGCATTGGCCATCAGGTCGAACAGGATCAGCTCAAGGTCGCCGACTTCCTCAAGTGAAGTGTCGTTCTCCCGGGCGGCGACTTCGACAGCCGCCTTGTTTTTGGAAAAGTTGAGATAGTAGGTTTCAATCCCGTATGCCTTGCGGTTCCGGCTCGCGTTGGCATGCAGGGAAATGAAGAGGTCGGCATCAAGGCGGTTGGCAATGGCGGTTCTCTCCTCGAGAGGAATAAACACGTCGCGATCGCGGGTCAGGATAACTTCGCAGCCAAGGGTCGACCTCAGGTGTCTTGCCAGCTTTTTGGCCAGCGCCAGGGTGACATCCTTTTCCCTCGTGCCGCGTGCTCCAATGGCACCCGGGTCTTTGCCGCCATGCCCGGCGTCAACCACGATGCGTCTCAGCCCCCGCCCCTTTTTTTTCTCGGGAATATGCAGGTTCGGCACCGCCTCATCCTTGTGCTGTTCCAGGATTCTGGCCAGTTCGTCCTGGGCACCTCCCTGTTTCGGCGAAGAAGCAGACGGAACCGCGTCATCCATTCCGGAACCGGGCGTCAGGTCCGCGACAATCCGGAAGGGTTCCTCCAGGGCAAAGACCCTCTGCCGAACGGAACGGCGCAGGTCGAGCACAACACGCAGCACATCCGCGGACGGCCTGCCAGTCCTGACCCGTTCAACCAGCCCATGATCAAAAAGGACGGGAGTCGCAAGCTCCGATGCCTGCCCGGCATCGGGGATGTCGAAGAAGATCTTGGGGCCGTCATCGACAGAAGCGGGCAACTGGTGTACCTCGTAGGTCACCTTGCCATTGAAATCGAAAACGATGCGCGTGCGCTTTGCGTCACTCCATTCGCGAATATTCTTCAGCTGTCGATTCTGAACGGCCTCTCTTTCCCTGCGTGCTTCCTTCGGCACCTTTTTGGCCAACGCCTGCAGGCGTGGCTTGGCCAGCGAAAACATATCGCCGCGCGGATACTCCCGAACGACGCGCGAAAACTGCCGATAGGCGCCTGCCATATCCTTCAGGTCCTTCTGCAGGGTTTCACCGGCCTGAAAAAGGGCGTCATCGGCGAGGCTGTCATCAGGGTACTCGACCACGATTCGGTTGAAATAGCGCAGAGCGAGCTCGGCATCATCTCGCAAGCGGCTCACCTGGTAGAGCCCGCGGGCGGTCTTGCCGGCCATGTACAGGGCATCGGGAGCGCGCCGATGCGTCGGCCAGTTCTGGGCAACGCCGACAAAGCCCTCGATAACGTCAAGCCAGTTCTCGCGATAGAGCTGTTTTTTGGCCGACGACTGCAGGGAGAGGTATTTGCCCTTGACTTTCTGGTAGGCGGTTTCCGGGTCAAGAGCGCAAAGTCCCGCCCCGGCTCCAAGGACCAAAAGGAGCAGAAACACTGCCGTCAGGATTTTGGTACAACGAAAAATCATCCGACCATTGTTTTCAATTCAGCAAGCAGATTGAGGGCCTCCAGGGGCGACAGAACTTCAATGTCGATCTGTTCCAGTCGTTCACGCAAGGCATCGTCGGCTGGTGGGCTGAACAGGGAAAGCTGATCCTGTTCAACCTTCTTCTCACCGCGCCCGCGCGCAAGCCGCGGCTGTCCCTCGCCAACGAACTCGCCCGATTCAAGGTTCTTCAGGACCTCCTTGGCGCGGTCGATGACCGCCTGTGGCAGACCAGCAAGGCGCGCGACCTGAATCCCGTACGAGTGACTGGCGCCGCCCTTGACAATCCGGCGCAGAAAAACGATCTGATCGTTCCATTCCTTGACGGCAACATTGTAGTTTCTGACCCGCTCCCGGGTCAAAGCCAGATCAGTCAGCTCATGATAGTGGGTCGCAAAAAGGGTACGGGCCGCAACCTGCGGGTTGTCATGAAGATATTCGGCGACCGCCCAGGCGATGCTGACACCGTCAAAAGTCGAGGTCCCGCGGCCTATTTCATCGAGAACGATAAGACTTCGGGGAGTGGCATGATTGAGAATGTTGGCGGTCTCTGTCATTTCGACCATGAAGGTCGATTGACCACGCGCAAGGTTGTCGCTGGCCCCCACCCTGGTAAAGATTCGGTCTACCAGGCCGACATGAGCCTTTTTCGCCGGCACAAAACTGCCGATCTGCGCCATCAGGGTAATCAGGGCAACCTGGCGCATAAAGGTCGACTTGCCGGCCATATTGGGGCCGGTAATGATCAGCAGCTGGTTCTCACCACAGTCGAGCAGCACATCGTTGGGCACGAATCTCTCACCGAGATTCATCGATTCAACGACGGGGTGTCGTCCTTCTTCGATCCTGAGCAGATCGCCATCATCCACGGTGGGACAGACATAGTTCCTCTCCGATGCCAGGTCGGCCAGGGAGCAGAGGACGTCCAGCTCGGCCAGGGCATCGGCGGTGCGTTGAATTCTCTCGGCCTGGGATACAACCTGCCGGCGAATATCCTGAAACAGGTCATATTCGATTTCGACCAGTTTCTCCTCGGCGCCGAGAACCTTGTTCTCATACTCCTTCAGATCCGATGTGATGTACCGTTCGGCGTTGGCAAGGGTCTGCTTGCGTTCGTAGTCTTCAGGGACCTTGTCGAGGTGACTTTTGGTTACTTCAATAAAGTAGCCGAAAACCTTGTTGTAGCGGATTTTCAGGTTCCCGATCCCGGTCCGTTCCCGCTCACGCTGCTCCATGCCGGCGATCCAGCTCTTTCCTTCGCGGCTGATCAGGCGCAGTTCATCCAGTTCACTGTTGTAACCGTCACGGATCAGACCACCCTCGCGCAGAACGAAGGGAGGATCATCGACAATCGCCCTGTCAATCAGTCCTGCCACGTCTTCAAGCGGGTCGAGCCCGGCGTGGAGCTGTCGCAGCCGCTCCGCTTCAAAACCGGCCAGCCTGTCAAGCAGACCGGGCAGCTGCAGCAGGCTGTTTTTGAGCGAAACCAGGTCCTTGGCATTGGCCGTAGCCATGGAAATCTTGGCGTTCAACCGCTCAAGATCATAAACACCGTCAAGACCGGCCCTAAGGTCGTTGCGGACAAGGCCGTCATCAACCAGTTCCCCCACGGCATTCTGGCGAAGCCGGATGGCCTGGATGTCCAGCAGTGGCTGGCTGATCCATTTGCGCAATTTGCGCCCGCCCATGGCAGTCATGGTTCGGTCGAGCACTCCCAGCAGGGAACCCTTGCGACTGCCGTCGTACAGGGTGCCCGTCAGCTCGAGGTTGCGCCGGGTGGCCTCGTCAAGAACCATGAATTCACTTGAACGATAGGTAACCAACCGCTCAATATGAGGCAGGTTTTCCTTCTGTGTCTCCAGCAGAACATGCAGAACGGCACCGGCGGCGGAAGCCGCGCCCGGCAAACTGGCACAGCCGAAGGACTCCAGGCTGTCAACTCCGAAAAACTCCGTCAGCTCCTCGTGAGCTCTTTCCGGGTCAAAGGCCCACAACGGTCGTGGCGAAATCATGCAGGACTCAACCAGATCGGCAAGCTCGCGCCGGAGTTCTTCGCCCCACCCCTCCTCCGCGACAACCAGCTCGCGCGGCTGCACGGAAGCCAGTTCGGCCCGAAGCCCGGCAAGCCCGTCAGTCTCGGTGGTCCGAAACTCTCCGGTGGTGATGTCGATCATGGCCAGACCCCAGCGCCCTTCCTTTCCGGGTGCGGCCGCAGCCAGGTAATTGTTTTCCTTGGGGACAAGGCTGTCGGTATCGACGACCAGCCCGGGGGAGACCACCCGAACGACTTCACGGCGCACGATCCCCTTTGCCGCCCTGGGGTCTTCGACCTGTTCGCAGATCGCCACCTTGTGGCCATGCGACACCAGCTTGTTGATGTATGGCTGACAGCTGTGATAGGGGACCCCGCACAGGGGAATTTCTTCATCGGCCCCCTTGTTGCGGGAGGTCAGCGTGATATCGAGGATTCGTGCGGCCGTAACCGCGTCCTCCATGAACATTTCGTAGAAATCGCCCAGGCGAAAAAAAAGGATGGCGTCAGGATACTCGCTCTTGATCTCGAGATACTGGCGCATCATGGGAGTTTGCTGCGACATGGTCACCACGGGAATATGAAGAAGTGAACGAAAATAAAAACGCCGGCAAGGACCGGAAATGTTGGCGCATGTTACCAGAGGGGTCGCCGAGCTGTAAATAGATGCCGCCTTGACCGGGCCAAAGAGCTGGTGCTATGAATGTGTACCTTTTTAACCACTGGAAAAAAGAGAGTTTATGTCCCACAAGATGCCTCAAACCCTGACGGACCCATCCCGGTTCGACATCACCTGTCTGGAAGATGAAATCCGGGCCGACCAGCTGACCGGCGAGCTGCTGAAACATTTCTGTTCCAGCCTGATCGAACAGAATGGCGAAGACCCGCTCACCGCCGGTAGCCTTGCCCGGGGAGCGGATCATTTTTTGCGGGAATTCATCATTGGAGACCGACGCGAAAATCTGCTGAAGCTCGATCCGGAAAGGGTTCGCCAGTTCGCCGGAAACTGGTATATCGTCAAGACCCTTGAACCTAACATGGCCGAACTCGGGGACATCCTGGAAGGGGTCGAAGCCTTCTACGCCTGGCTGGCCGAGCACCGGCTCTTCGACGGGAAACTGGCCGAAGAGATAGCTGGCCACTGCGGCCAGCTCGACTTCTACCGCGAAAGGATCGAGCAGTTCTGGGCCATCGAAGGCGATGGCTATCTTGCCTGGAACCAGGCCTGCCCCCTGCCCGGCCAATGAACAGAAACCGCCGCAAAATCAGGGCGGCAAGGCTTGCCGTCTCGGTTGCCGCCGGCCTGGCAGCAATCAAGCTGGCAACGGGCCTTGT
This sequence comes from Deltaproteobacteria bacterium, assembly GCA_003695205.1. GTDB lineage: Bacteria > Desulfobacterota > Desulfuromonadia > Desulfuromonadales > Geothermobacteraceae > Geothermobacter. Next base: position 19,932 of record RFIO01000019.1, on the reverse strand, counting down.
CACGGGATCTCTCGCCGTCATGGCCTCCGCCCTCGACTCGGGGCTGGACATCCTGATGAGCGGCATCAACTACTACGCCATCCGTCACGCCAGCCAGCCCGCCGACGAGAAGCACCCCTTCGGCCACGGCAAATTCGAAACCCTCGCCACCCTGTTCCAGGCCATGGTCATTGCCGGCACCGGCCTGCTGATCGGCTATGAATCTCTGCGCAGATTGTTCAACGGCGTCACACTTCAGCACATCGAAGGCGGGATGGTTGTTCTGCTCGTCAGCGCCGTAGCCTCAGTCGCCCTCAGTCGTCACCTGAGGCGCGTTGCGACCGCGACTGACTCCTCTGCCCTGCGAGCCGACAGCCTCCATTTCGCCATGGATGTCTACACCAACTCGGCCCTGCTGCTCGGCCTGATCCTGGTCAACGCCCTGGGCGCTGCCTGGATTGACCCTCTCCTCTCCCTGCTGGTGGGCATCTATATCGTTATCGAGGCGGTCAAACTGCTGACCCACGGCATGCGTGATGTGCTGGACGAGGAGTTGCCGCAGGACACACGGCTGGAAATCGAACGACTGATCGAACAGAACCTGGGCGACATCGCAAGCTACCACGACCTGCGAACCCGCCGAGCCGGGTCTCAAAAGCTGATGGACTTTCACCTGACCGTCTGCCGACACATGACAATCGAGCAGGCCCACTCAATCGCGGATCGTCTTGAGGACAAAATTCGGGAAGAGATTGAGGGAGCGGATGTGACCATCCACATGGAGCCCTGCTCGGTTGACCGGTGCCCCGGCCCGGAGGAGTGCGAACAGGAACCTGTACGGGTCGAAAAAGAGGCCGAACAGGCCGGGGCAGACCCCTTAGTGAAGAGTCCGGGCTAGTTATCCTGCGTATGCCGCAGGGCGCCGAGTTTTTCCACAACTTCGAAGCTTTTCTGCCGACGGCCTTCAAGCTCCTGAAAAATGTGCTGCGCCATGCTGCCGATGCGATCAATGGCGTGCTCTATTTCGGCCATGTTGTGCTCCTGGCTGCCAACCGAGGCGACCATATCATCGGCCATCGCCTTGATTTCCTCGATGGCGTGCACGATGCTCTTCATTCCGGATGTCTGTTCCTTGGAGGCGTGGGACACCTGTTCCGCCATCTCCCGAACTTCAACCACGGACCTGTTGATGCTGGCCGCGCTGCGGGTCACCTCGTTGGTCGCGCGCCGAATGTCCCGCGACATACTGGTCGATTTTTCGGCGTCATCAACTACCTGCCCCAGGGCGATTTCCAGTTCAAAACCTGAGGCGATGCCCTTGTCGACAAGATCATTTGTCGCCGATATCTCATTAACTCCTTCGGCCGTAGCCTGACGGATCCGGCCGACCAGTCGGGCAATCTCCTCGGTCGACCGGGCCGCGTCCCCGGCAAGGGCCCTGACTTCATCCGCCACCACGGCAAAGGAGGTGCCATGTTCACCGGCCTGGGCAGCGATAATGGCCGCATTAAGGGCCAGCAGATTGGTTTTGCCGGCAATCTCCCCGATGAGACCCGTCACACCACCAATTTCCTCGGCCAGTTCGCTCAACTGGCCGATACGTTCAGTCGCCCTGGTCACGGCATCGTGGATTTCCTTCAGGGCCGAAACGGTCCCCGCAAGCCTCTCAACCCCTTCACCGGCGCGAACCTGAACCGTTTCGGTCAGCTGTTCGGACCTGACGGCGCTTTCCTCCACCGCCTTGAGGGTGGCGGATATTTCCGTCACGGCTGAAACGGTCGTATCGATAAAAGCATGCAGGCTGTTGATATTTTCACTGACCTGCTGGATGGTAACGGAAATTTCGGTCGAGGCGGACCGGGTTTCATCGACCGCCTCCTGGATAACACCGGCACCACCGGAAATATCGGCCAGGGCAGCACGATTCTTTTTCCCGGCCTCGACCAGGTCGCCGTTCAGGGCCTGATAGTTCCTGCGAAAATCGGGCAGTTCGGCAAAGGTTCGGTTCAATTCTTCGGTGAGGGATTCAACAGCTCCAAGCAGATCCACCCGGCTCAGACTCATGGCCGTCTGATCACCGAACAGCCTGATGGTGTCGACATCGGTTTGCCCAAGCGGCCTGCGGCTGGTTTTGTTGTCGACCCCGATCAGGCCAAGCACCTGCCCGCCGGCCCTGATCGGGCATAGGACGAAACTGCGAGACCGAATCGGCTCAAGGTTCGCGTATTGTTCGGCGAGGTGATCTTCACCGGCCAGCTGGCGCATGTCTTCAACGAGGCGGGGCCGTCCTTCGATAACTGTCTTGTAAATGATGCCGAGCCGTTCATCCAATGGCAGTTCAAGGGGGTCACCAAAGCCGGTCCCTTCGGACAGGGCCAGGCTGAGGGTATTACGATGCCGATCCACCAGCCAGATGTTGACCCGGTCATAGCCAAGAACTCCGTGCAATCCCTCTCCAGCCAGCCTGATGATTTCGTCGAAGGACCCGGCCATCTGAATGCGGGCATTCACGGTGTGCAGATTTTTCAGACTGCCGTAAAGGGTATTGAACCGTTCCTCAAATTCATTACGCTGTTCCTGAACGATACGGTGCATTTCGGCCAGGTTTTCGGCGCGCGCGTCGAGCTGAGTCCAGACGCGTCCGATAACATACCCGAAACAGGAGAACACAATCGCCGTCCCCAGGCCCATGTAGGAATAAAGAGCACTCTGAGCCGGGGACCCGGCCAACTCCAGGGTGAAAAATTCTCCGAGAGAGAGGTTTGCCGGTTGAAAAAAAACCAGGCGAATCAGAAACCAGCCGGCCGGAGCCAGCAGGCCAAGAAAAAAGCCCACCAGGCTGCAGGAAAATGTGCGGGACGCTTCCACTGGGCCCTCCCGTAGGCACAGATACCGGGCATTCGGTCAATTAAAAAAAATATGCTGAAATTATTGCAGAAAAAGTTTTTTTTACAACCGGAGAATCCGGCCGGCTACTTGCGTCGGCTTTCGGTGGCGATAGCGAGATTGACAAATCCCGCCTCCCTTGCGGCGTCCATCACTCCAACAACGAGGCCGTGGCGAACAGCCTTGTCCGCCATAAGAACAAAGGTCGCCTGTTGATTGTCATCCCCGCGGGCCAAAAGTTTTTCGGCCAGTTCATCGGGAGAGACTTCCTGTCCATCGAGAAAGACCGAACCGGTGCGGTCAATAAAGACCTGGACCTCATCCGGTTTCTTTTCACTGATTTTGAGGGAGGACTCCGGCAGGTTGACCTCGATACCCGGAGTCTGCACGAAGGTGGTCGAAATCATGAAAAAAATAAGCAGCAAAAAGACGACGTCGACCATGGGTGTCAGGTCGACTTTGGGGCCCTCGTGACCTGTTTTGGCCCGGCGGAACATCTGCTACTCTCCGACCAGGTCGACGATGTGCAGGACCGATTCTTCCAGCCCTGCAACCAGGGTGTTCATCTGGCCAACCAGAAATCTGTGGGCCAGAATGACGGGAATGGCAACCGCCATCCCGGTCGCCGTGGTGATCAGAGCCTGCGAGATGCCGCCGCCGAGGGTCTGGGGGGTGCCGACACCAGCCGTGGCAATCACGTTGAAGGCCTCGATCATGCCGACAACGGTTCCCAACAGCCCAAGCAGCGGCGAGATGGTTCCGATGGTGGCAAGCAGACCAAGATAGCGTTCCAGCGCGATGCTCTCGCGGCTGGCCACTTCAGACGCGACGGTCTTGACCTGTTCGCGCGGCCGTCCCACCCTGGAAAGAACTGCCAGAAGGACCTGGGCGAGCGGATGGTCCTGCTGTCTGCACAGTTGCGCGGCCTCCTCGTACCTGCCTTCCCGGACGAGACCCTCCACCTTCCTGAACAAACCATCACCGAGACTCTTCAGCCGCGAAAACCAGATCAGTTTCATGAAAAAGAGCCCGAGTGCGAGCACGGAACAGAACAACAGGGGCCACATCAGCGGCCCGCCCTTGAAAAAAAGGTCGAGCATGGGTTTTCGGTTTCTCCCGTTTTATGGATAGTTTGACTTTGAGACGAAGAGATCTCGCAGTACTTCGGCCGTCTCCTCAAGATGCTGCGGTATCACCCGGACATCGGACAGAACGGGCATGAAGTTGGTGTCACCGCTCCAGCGAGGAACGATATGCTGGTGCAGGTGATCTTCGACTCCCGCACCGGCTACTCTGCCCCAGTTCATCCCGACGTTGAAGCCATCGGGACTGGCCCATTCCGTTAAAATATCCCTGGCAAGGACGGTAAGACGCCAGATGTCGGCAACTTCTTCTGGCGACAGAGATCCCAGGTCGGCCGTATGGCGGTAGGGAGCGACCATGAGATGCCCGTTCGAGTACGGATACCGGTTCATGATGATATACGCCGACCGGCCGCGAAACAGGACCAATCTTTCCCGGTCTTCATCGGTCTGCTCACTAAGGCAGAAAATACAGCCTTTCTGGCATTGCCGGTCTTCGCCATTTATATAGGACATGCGCCAGGGCGCCCAGAGCCGTTTCATCGGAAATCCTTTTTAGCAGTCATTGGTGTTATGCCGACCAGGGGATAACCCGGCCCGACACCTGACCGTGGTGTATTTCCAGCACACCAACGCTGGGCCCGAAATCGGACCTCGGTCGCGTCGGGCTGCCCGGGTTGAACAGCAGCGTCCCATTGACCAGTCGATTGTCGGGAACATGACTGTGACCATAGACGATGACATCCGGAGCACTGCCTGAGAAGTATTTCAACAGTGAGCCGGCAACCCGGGTACCGGCACCCCAACCATGCGCCAGGGCAATGCGCACACCGTTGCAGCTCACCAGTCTTTCCGACGGCAGATCCGCATGAGACTGGTCGGTATTGCCGGCGACGGCCAGGGTCTCAATGGGAGCGAATTGAACCAGCAGTTCGGGGTTCCCGACATCTCCCGCGTGCAGGACAAGGTCAACCCCCTGGAATTCGCGCGTCAGAAGTTCGCGGGCCAGGCGCCTGCATTCCTCGGGATCCGCCAGGTGAGTATCAGACAGACAGCCTATTCTAATCGGCCGCTTTTCATCGGCGCGAGAGATCATTGGTATCCAGTTCTATCGAAAGCAGTTCCATACGTTCATCTGAAAACGCCCTACCCTTTTAACCCTGCCCCGTTCACCTGTCAATCATTCGCCGACGCACACGGCCAAAACTGGCCACTTAGGGCCGATAGCCAAACATCAGGTTCCAGCCGCCCCGAGCTTGCACCCGGGCAAAACAGCGATATGGTGGAGGAAACGCATCCAGGCGCATTTTGGCACTGTCTTTGCGGTCACAACTCGGCTATGTGCCCTTGTTGGCACATTTTTCTTGACAGCCAAGCGAACCGAAACTAATGTTCTTTACCGTTGCTAAAACTTTCACGATTGGTTCAGGCCAAATAAATTCTATTGAAATTTCAGGTAATTGTGCTTGATTGCCCCGCCTTGTGCCAGGGGCAATTCGTTTAAGGAGAGTAAAACCCGGCAAAATGGAGGATTATCCATGTCCAAACGCGAAGAAGCCCTGAAGTACCACAGCAGTGGTCGAAAAGGTAAAATCGAGGTCATTACGACCAAACCCTGCGCCACCAGCCGCGACCTGTCCTTGGCCTACAGCCCGGGCGTAGCCGAACCCTGTCTGGAAATCGCCAAAAATCAGAACGATGCCTATGAGTACACCGCAAAGGGCAATCTCGTCGCCGTGGTCTCCAACGGGACCGCTGTTCTCGGCCTTGGCGACATCGGAGCGCTTGCCGGCAAACCGGTCATGGAAGGCAAGGGCGTCCTGTTCAAGAGCTTTGCCGACATCGACGTCTTCGATATCGAGGTCGACACCAAGGACCCCGACGAGCTGATCCGCACCGTCAAACTGCTCGAACCGACCTTCGGCGGCATCAACCTTGAGGACATCAAGGGGCCGGAATGCTTCTACATCGAGGAAAAACTCAAGGAAATGATGAACATTCCGGTCTTCCACGACGACCAGCATGGCACTGCCATTATCGCCGCGGCCGGGATGCTCAACGCCCTTGAAATCATCGGCAAGAACATCGAAGACGTGAAAATGGTAGTCAATGGCGCCGGCGCCGCAGGCATCGCCTGCGCCAACCTCGCCATCAACCTTGGTATCCGCAAGGAAAATGTCATCATGTGCGATTCCAAGGGGGTCATATACAAGGGCCGCGCCGAAGGCATGAACCCCTACAAGGAACGCCTTGCCGTCGAAACCGACATACGCACCCTCGAGGAGGCCATGGTCGGCGCCGACATCTTCTTCGGTGTCTCGGTCAAGGGGGCCCTTACCCCGGAAATGCTGAAATCCATGGCCAAGGATCCGATTGTCTTCGCCATGGCCAACCCGGACCCCGAAATCACTCCCCCCGAGGCCAAAGCCGTTCGGGATGACGTCATCATCGGCACCGGACGTTCCGACTACCCGAACCAGGTCAACAACGTCCTTTGCTTCCCCTTCCTCTTCCGCGGCGCCCTCGACACTCACGCCAGTGCCATCAACGAAGAAATGAAAATGGCGGCGGTCAAGGCGCTGGCCAACCTCGCCAAGCTTGACGTTCCGGACTCCGTGCGCCGGGCCTATGGCGGCGAAGACATCAAGTTCGGCCGCGAATACCTGATCCCCAAACCCTTCGACCCCAGGGTCCTGCTCCATGTCGCTCCCGCGGTCGCCCGGGCAGCCATGGATTCGGGCGTTGCCCGGCGACCCATCAAGGATATGGACAGGTACATTGAAGGGCTCGAGGCCCGGCAGGGGCGCGCCAAACAGGTCATGCGCAACCTGATCAACAAGGCAAAGGCCAATCCCAAACGCCTGGTCTTTCCGGAAGGTGATGACGAGAGAATCCTGCGCGCCTGCCAGATCCTGGTGGACGAAGGCATCGCAAAGCCCATCCTCCTTGGCGAGGAAGAGGAAATTCGGGCCAGGATAAACGACCTCAAGCTGGATCTCAACGGTGTAACCATAATCGACCCCGGCACCTATGATGATCGGGGCCGCTTTATCGACACCCTGTTCGAAATGCGCCAGCGCAAGGGCATCACCCGTGCAGAAGCCAAGCGCCTGATCAAGAAAAACCGCAACTACTTCGGCGCCATGATGGTCCATTTGGGAGAAGCGGATGCCGTTCTGTCCGGAATCGACCACCACTACCCCGAGACCATTCGCCCTGCCCTGGAGATCATCGGCAAAAAAGAAGGCCTCTCCAAGGTGCATGGCGCCTACATGATGGTCACCAAGAAGGACGTGGTCTTCTTCGCAGACACCACGGTCACCATTGAACCGACCCCGGAGGAACTGGCTGAAACCGCCATCCTGACAGCCGAGGTTGCCCGCCAGTTCGACATCGATCCGAAAGTGGCCATGCTCTCGTTTTCCAACTTCGGCAGTGCCGAGCATCCCCTGACCCTCAAGGTCAAGAAAGCTACCGCGCTGGTCAAGGAATGGGCACCCGAACTCACAGTCGACGGCGAGATCCAGGCCAATGTCGCCCTTGATCCCGAGTTGGTCGAAGTGCAGTATCCTTTCTCCCACCTGAAGGGCGATGCTAATGTCTTCATCTTCCCGGACCTGCAATCCGGCAACATTTCCTACAAACTGCTGCACAAGCTCGGCGGTGCCGAGCAGATCGGCCCCATTCTCATGGGCATGAAAAAGCCGGTCCATGTTCTGCAGCGAGGCGACGCGGTGGCCGACATTGTCAACATGGCCGCGGTGGCCGTGGTTGACGCCCAGGGCTGACAGCCTTCATGCCTTGATTGAAAAGGGCCAGCTCCTGTTTCGGGGCCGGCCCTTTTGCATACACCCAACCACAGACTTTTTCCGGCCGTTTCGATCTGCTATGATGGCGCCCCGAAATCAAACCATGGAGAACAACCATGCACTACATCAGCACCCGGGGAAAAGTAAGCGGCATCCCGTTCAGCGAAGCCGTCCTGATGGGTCTTGCCGACGACGGCGGACTTCTCCTGCCGTCCGACATCCCCAGGCTGACTGCCGGCGACCTGGCAGCCCTGGAAAAGCTTGACTACCCGGAACTCGCCTTCCAGATCATGGCCAGATTCGCAACCGATATCCCTGCCAATGACCTGAAAGACCTGATCGACCGTTCCTATGCAACCTTCACCGATCCCGACATCACTCCCGTGGTCCACAAGGACGGCCTGTTCATCCTTGAACTGTTTCATGGCCCTACCCTTGCTTTCAAGGACGTAGCCCTGCAATTTCTCGGCAATCTGTTCGAATACCTGCTGACCAAACAGGACCGGCAACTCAACATCCTCGGGGCGACCTCAGGGGACACGGGTTCTGCCGCCATTTACGGGGTTCGAGGCAAAAAGAACATCAACATCTTCATCCTGCACCCCCATGGCAAGGTGTCGAAGGTGCAGGAACTGCAGATGACCACCGTAACGGACCCGAACGTTTTCAATCTCGCCATTCGCGGCACTTTCGATGACGGCCAGGCGATCGTCAAGGAAATCTTTGGCGATGTTGAATTCAAGCAGGACTACTGCCTGGGGGCCATCAATTCGATCAATTGGGCCAGAGTACTGGCCCAGATCGTCTATTACTTTCATGCCTGGAACAGAGTGCGTAGACAGACCGGCTGCCAGCGCATTACCTTTTCGGTTCCGACCGGCAATTTCGGCGACATCTTCGCAGGATATATTGCCAAACGCATGGGCCTGCCGATCGGGAAACTTATTCTGGCCACCAACGCCAACAATATTCTGACCCGATTTATCAACAACGGCGACTATTCTGTGGGTGATGTCCACCCGACCCTTTCGCCCTCCATGGACATTCAGAAGGCCAGCAACTTCGAACGCTACCTCTACTACCTGCTCCAGGGTGACAGCGATCGTCTTCGGGCCGCCATGGAAGAGTTCAACCTCAATGGCAGACTGCCGGTCGATGCGCAATTGCTGAAAACGGTCAGGGAAGATTTCGCCTCGGCATCGATCGACAACGCCAGGACCCTTGATACCATCGCCGGCTTCGAGCGCCAGACCGGCTACATCCTGGACCCCCATACGGCCACCGGTATCGCGGCGGCCCGCGAGCTGTCCGATGGTTCCTGCCCTGTTGTTTGTCTCGCCACGGCTCACCCTGCAAAATTTCCCGATGCCGTTCAGCAGGCGACAGGCCGGGAGCCCGATCGGCCCGCGTGCCTTGAAGGTATTGAAAATCGCCCTCGCCGCTGCGAAATCATTGACGCGGACGCAAATATTGTACGGGACTATCTCAGAGCCAGAATTGCCCTCAACTGAGTCGATCAATTTCCGAAACGCAACAAAAAAGCCCGAGCCAAACGGCCCGGGCTTTTTGTTGCATGCCAACCGAAAAAATCAGCAATCAAAGTAAAGAGCAAATTCGGTAGGAGTCGGCCGCATTCGGACCCGGTTGACTTCGGCTTCCGTTTTATAGTCGATCCACATGTCGATGACATCCTGGGTGAAGACGTCGCCCTTGAGCAGCCAGGCGTTGTCTTCCTTGAGGGCAGCCAGGGCCTCTTCGAGGGATGTGGCAACCTGCGGCACATCCTTGAGTTCCTCAGGAGAGAGTCCGTAGATGTCCTTGTCAAGCGGCTGGCCCGGATCGATCTTGTTCTCGATACCGTCGAGACCGGCCATCAGCTGCGCGGCAAAGGCGAGGTAGCCGTTGCAGCTCGGGTCGGGCGTACGATACTCGATACGCTTGGCCTTCTCGTTGCTGGTGGACGGAATTCGCAGGGAGGCGGAACGGTTGCGATTCGAATAGGCCAGGTTGATCGGCGCCTCGAAACCAGGTACCAGGCGTTTGTAGGAGATAGTGCTCGGGTTGGTGAAGGCGCACAGGGCCTTGGCGTGCTTGATAATGCCACCGATGTAGTAGAGAGCCGTTTTGGAGAGGCCGCCATAGCCGTCGCCGGCAAACAGGTTCTTGCCGTCCTTCCAGATAGACTGGTGGCAGTGCATGCCGGAACCGTTGTCACCATAGACCGGTTTGGGCATAAAGGTTACGGTCTTGCCATTGCGGATGGCGACGTTCTTAATGACGTACTTGAACCACTGCAGGTTGTCGCCCATCTTCAGCAGCGAATCGAAACGCATGTCGATCTCGGCCTGGCCGCCGGTGGCGACTTCGTGATGAACGGCCTCGATATTGAGGCCGACCTGCTGCAGCACCTGCACCATTTCGTTTCGCAGATCGATCATCGAATCGGTCGGAGCGACCGGGAAATAGCCCTCCTTGTTGCGCGGCTTGTAGCCAAGGTTGGGGAACTCCTCACGGCCGGTGTTCCAGATCCCCTCGATGGAGTCGACACTGTAGAACGACTGATTCTGCTCGAGGCTGAAGCGAACGTCGTCAAAGATGAAGAACTCCGGTTCAGGACCGAAGAAGGCGGTGTCACCGATACCTGAGGACTTCAGATAGGCCTCGGCCTTCTGGGCGATGAAACGCGGGTCGCGGGTATAGCCTTCACGGGTCAGCGGATCGACGATGTTGCAGATCAGGCTGAGGGTCGGGACTTCGGGGAAAGGGTCGACCTTGGCGGTGGTCGGATCAGGCACGATCAGCATATCGGAATTGTGGATCGGCTGCCAGCCGCGGATCGAGGAGCCGTCAAAGCCGATGCCCTCGTCAAAGATGTCTTCACTGAATTCACTGATGGGGGTGGAGAAATGCTGCCAGATCCCGACAAAGTCGAGGAACTTGTAATCAACCATCTGGCAATTGTTTTCCTTGGCGAATGCCACTACGTCCTTTGGTGTCATCGACTATCTCCTTTGACTTAAATGTTGGACCATGCAGGGCTACTGCTGACTTGCCTTGGGTGACTAAACTCAGAGAGCATCCTCTCCACGTTCACCGGTACGAATTCGAACCACCTCGTCGATAGGCGTCACGAAGATTTTGCCGTCGCCGATACGACCGGTTTTGGCAGCCTCTTCGATGACCTCGACAACCTTGGCGGCCATATCATCCGAAACAATGATCTCCATCTTGATTTTCGGAATAAAATCGACCACATATTCGGCGCCGCGGTAGAGTTCGGTGTGTCCCTTCTGACGGCCAAAGCCCTTGACCTCGCTGACGGTAATCCCCTGGATACCGATCTCGTTGAGAGCTTCCTTGACCTCGTCAAGTTTAAAAGGCTTGATGATGGCTTCTACTTTGCGCATCGCGAATGAACCTCCGTTGTGTCCGTTGCCGCCGAAGGCGGACTCTCGAAAAATGAACGCCGTAACAGGGAGCAAGATTCCTGCCAGTGGCAACCGTTCTGAAGTTGGATTTTTTCTACCGCAAAAACAAGCACTTACACGCAAGAAACCTCAACTTGCCCGGCAGGTAAAATTTGCATCAGGCAGGGACTGCCTCATTTTTGGGCTTTCAGAAACCTTTGTGCTCATTTTTTGTGCACAACGTCTTCGGACTGGACAATATCGGGAAAGGCATCTCCGGCACATAGGGCCACTGCGGACCCGGTTCGCGTCGGATATCTTCGACACCAACCGACATACATCAGCCATTCTTCTTCAAAGTTCGGCGTGAAGATGCCATTGCCGATGGCCGCCTCGATCTCATCCCTGGTCCAGTATCGAACTTCGGTAATCTCTGCTGGATTGAATTCTATCGGACCATCCCAGCGTGCCAGATAAGTTGCGACGTTTTCGGACTCAATCTCGTTCCTTATCTTTGACTCGTAGAGAAAGGTCAGTGGCACGCCAATGATGCCAAGTTCCTCTGCCATCTCCCGCCGCGCAGCATCGAGGTAGTTCTCCCCGGGTTCGAGATGGCCACCGACGCTGGTATCCCATTTGTCCGGCTGGATGTCCTTGCTCGGATGCCGTTTTTGAAGCAAAAGGCGGTCCCTGGAGTCAAAGACCAGAACATGCGCCACCCTGTGAATCAGGTTCGGGTTGCCATGACACTTCGACCGGGGAGCCTGACCGATGACCCGGTCCTCCTCGTCGACGATGTCGAAGATATCTTCCGGAGCGGACACAGGACCTCGCTTCCGATCTAACGGTCGAAAAAGGGACTCTTCCCGCTGACTGACAGCGGCAGGCCATAGGCAATTTCGACCTCTTCCCCCAGCATACCCAGCTCGATCGCGGCTTTTCCAACAGAGTACATGATCCTGTTGTCCAGCCTGAGATCGGCGGCTCTAGCTGCGGCAGACCCAAGGGCGATTCCCAGGTCACCGGTATTGAATGAGCAGGTTCCGCCCGCTTCGAGCATGGCATCGCAGTCCGGAAAACCACAATAACCGCAATGGGGCAACCTGAGCGGATCCTTGCGACTGCCAAAGAGAATGACGACCGGGGAGCGCTCAAGATTGCCGGCATCCCTCGAGAAAAAAGCCAGGCCGTCGCGCTCCGCAATAAGGTTCATGCGCTCAATCAGGGCCTTTTTCTCCTGGGGATCCACCAGGGCGGTGACCAGCAAGTCCTTCCCCTTCCCCTTGGGGGCGGTTCGGGCGGCCATACATATTTCGGCTGCCGCTTGCAAAAGAAATTTCTGCTCGACTTCCGGGTTGAACAACGGCATGAAAATCCTCCGGCGAAAGGGCTTCAGGGATCAGGCATTCTCGGGATCCAAAAACGAGATTCTGATTATTGCCTGTCCAGCGGAAAAAAGCTACTCTCGTACGACAGTGAATTTACATGGCAATTGCTGATCATGAGGGATGAAATGAATTGGAGCCAAAAAGATCTGGATGCGCTTGCTGAACGCGGAATCAGCGCTGACGAGATCGAACGCCAGTTGAGGATTTTCCGTTCACCGCCAAGCCCTATCGTCGTCATTCGACCATGCAAATCTGGCGACGGAATTGTCCCAATGGACCTGATCGACCAGGAGCGGCTATCTGGCCTGTTCAATCGGGAAGCCGGGAAAGGTCGATTTTCGAGGTTCGTACCCGCCAGCGGCGCAGCGACTCGAATGTTCAGGGACCTTTTTGACAGCCATGCAGCCCTTGAAGAATGGCGTCTGAACTGCGATTACCCTTCCAGCCCGTTCCACCGCCAGTTTTTCAGCGGCCTGACCCGTTTCGCCTTCTACCCTGAGCTTTCAGCGGTCGTCCGCAGGCAGGGCAAGAACCCGGAACAACTCGTAAAAGAACGCGACCTGGAACCATTTATCGACGCCATGCTCTCTTCACGAGGGCTCGACTACGGCCGGACTCCCAAGGGACTGATTCCCTTCCACAACGATGGTATGTCCTCGCTGACGCCACTGGAGGAGCACCTCTGGGAAACCTGCCGATTGCTGTCGACCTGTTGCAGCGAATCATCTGTCCATTTCACTGTTTCTCCTGACTGGCAAAAAAACTTCGCCGACCTCGCCACGAACACGGTTCGCTCCATCGAAGCAAAAACCGGTTTCCGCATACATGTCAGCTTCAGCTGCCAGGATCCTGCCACGGACACCATCGCGACGACGCCGGACCACCAGCCGTTTCGAACCGCCAGTGGTGAACTTGTTTTTCGCCCGGCGGGCCATGGCGCCCTGATCAGCAACCTGGCCGCAACCGGGTCGGACCTGGTACTGATCAAGAATATTGACAATGTAGTACCTGGGGAGCGCCAGGACGATGTCAATATCTGGTGGCGGGTTGTCGGCGGCTTGCTCGTAGAGCTCGAAGAGACTATCCGTGAACACTGGGCAGCCCTGACTCGCCAGGCACCCGGTGCCGTTGATTCAGCTTGTGCTTTCTTGAAGGATACTTTCGGTTACCAGCCCTCAAAAGCCTGCGATAATCCTGCGGATTGGGCCCTTGCCCGCCTGAACCGCCCCATAAGGGTGTGCGGCATGGTGCGCAACACCGGCGAACCGGGAGGCGGCCCGTTCTGGGTTCACACCAGCGAAGGAGTGACACGACAGATCGTTGAACTGGCTCAACTCGACCAGAATGATCCTAAGATTCGTCATATGGTAGCCGACTCCACCCACTTTAACCCGGTCTTCATGGCCTGCGGCCTGCGCAATCCGGCTGGAGAAAGATTGGACCTGCAGACCTTCATTGACAACGATGCTATCATCCTGACCGAAAAAAGCATTGAGGGCAGGCCAATCAGGGCTCTCGAGAGGCCCGGCTTGTGGAACGGCGCCATGGCCTACTGGAACACCCTGTTTGTTGAAGTTCCCGAAGAGGTTTTCCAGCCGGTAAAAACCGTCAACGACCTGCTGCGACCGGGCCATACGACATCCGCCGATCTGTAGAATTTGCACACTTGAGAACATTTAACTGACAATCCTTGTCAGAAACGGGCCTATTCAACACGCCGCAAAGAAGAAAAAAACCTAAAACCTCTTTCTTTCCGGGCCGATAAGCAATACGAAACCATATAGGTCCCATTTTTGCAGAGCTATGGAGAAATGATTTTTTTCTTTCACACAAACCCGGGAATCCTATGACAGGACGTCAACAACGGGAACCTGACAACGCAACGCGGCCGGAACATCTCGACCCCATCCTGGAATGCGCACTGGCCGTTTTCAAAGAGAACGATGCCGTCATCACGCCTGACGCGGCCACAGCAGGCCTGCCGTTGCGCGACGGCATGGTAACCCCGCTCCACCTGCCCAAGGTTGCCCAACGGGCCGGCTTTTCCTGCCGCATGGTCACGACTGGTCTGAGGGGGATCAACCCAAACCTTCTTCCGGCCATTCTGTTGTTGAAAGATGAACAGGCCTGTCTCATCCGAGGTGTTGCCGCGGACGGATCTTCCTTCAAGATCAGCTACCCGGACCTGCCAGAGTCGGTCCACGAGATATCCCGCAACGATCTTGCCGACAGATACCTGGGCAAGGTGATCTACCTCAGGCCCCGATACCGGTTCGACCATCGCAGTCCGGACGTTCGCGGCACCAGCGGCCGGCACTGGTTCTGGGGTGTCATGCTCGAAAACAGGGCCCTCTACAGGGATGTGCTGGTGGCTGCCTTCCTTATCAGCCTGTTTGCCCTGGCCATGCCACTGTTCATCAGAAATGTCTACGACAGGGTTGTTCCCAACCATGCGGTTGACACACTCTGGGTGCTCGCCTCAGGTCTCGCCATTGTCCTTATCGGCGATGTCATTCTGAAGACAATGCGCAGCTATTTCCTTGATCTTGCCAGCAAGCGTATCGACGTCAAGCTTTCCTCCGCCATAATGGAAAAAGTCCTTGGGGCTCGCCTGGAAAACAAGCCCCTGTCGGCCGGGTCTTTCGCTGCCAACCTGAGGTCGTTTGAAACCATACGGGATTTCATCACCTCAGCAACCGTAACCGCCTTCATCGACCTGCCATTTTCCATCGTCTTTCTTGTCGTCATCGGACTGATCGCCTGGCAATTGACCCTGCCGATCATCGCCGGCATGCTGCTGGTCCTGGTACTGGCGGGATTGGCGCAAGCCCGCATGCGCGACCTGGCCGAGCTGACCTACCGGGCAGGCGCACAGCGCAATGCCACCCTTATTGAAAGCCTGGTCGGCCTTGAGACCCTCAAGGCCCTCGGGTCCGAAGGGAAGATGCAGGGACGCTGGGAAAGAAGCGTTGCCTACCTGGCCCAGGTCTCCAATCGTCTGCGGCTTTTGTCCGCCGGTACCCTCAACACCGCCTCCTGGACAGCGCAGATGGTCAACGTCGCCCTGATCATCACCGGCGTTTACCTGATTTCTGAAAACCAGCTGACCATGGGGGGGCTGATCGCCTGCTCCATGCTTTCATCTCGTGCTCTGGCCCCCCTCGGCCAGGCAGCCGGGCTGATGACCCAATATCACCATGCTGCAACTGCTTTGCATTCTCTCAACGAGATCATGCAGCAACCCTCTGAAAGGTCTTCCGAACAGGGGTTCCTGTCGCGCCAGGGCTTCAAGGGAGCCATGGAACTGAGAAAAGTCTCCTTTGCCTACCCCGGCCAGGACATGGCCGTATTACGGAATATCTCCCTGAAAATTGAGGCAGGAGAACGGGTTGGCATTATCGGTCGGGTCGGCGCCGGGAAATCGACCCTGCTTCGCCTGGTCCTTGGCCTGTACCAGCCGACTGATGGCAACATTACCATCGACGGGATCGATCTGCGCCAGGTCGACCCTGCCGAACTTCGACGCCACATCGGCTACGTGTCACAGGATGTCACCCTGTTCTTCGGCAGCCTCAGGGAAAACATTGCCATGGCCCGACCAGACGCCACCGATCAGGAAATCATTGAGGCTGTGACTATGGCCGGGCTTGCCGACTACATCAACAATCACCCACAGGGTTTTGACATGCTGATCGGCGAACGGGGGGAATCGCTGTCCGGTGGACAAAAACAGGCTGTCGCCCTCGCCCGGGCCTTTATCAAGAATCCTTCGGTGCTGTTGCTCGACGAACCCACCGGGTCAATGGACCACAGCAGCGAGGAAGAAATCAAAAAAACCGTCAGTGATTTCTCCCGGGGGCGTACTTTGCTGTTGACAACACATCGCACCTCGTTGCTTGAGCTGGTCGACCGCATTGTCGTCATGGATCAGGGGACCATCGTCGCCGATGGCCCAAAGGAACAGGTTATCCAGGCCTTGCGCCAGGGTCGCATCGGAAAGGCCGGCTGAAATGGCTCCGATTATCGGCAGGATTCTTGAAAAACTATTCCCGGCACCGCCGGAAGGTCGTATTCCATGGGATATGGAGGTCGATCTGGCTCGCCATGAACAGGATCCTTTGAGGGCGCGCACCCTTCTCTACTTCTGCCTTCTTTTGGTTCTGGCGGTCATTATCTGGGCCGCCTATGCCCCGATTGAGGAGGTCACACGCGGCCAGGGGCGGGTCATCCCTTCACGCCAGGTTCAGGTCATCCAGGCGGTTGATGGCGGTGTCGTGTCCGAGATTCTGGTGGCCGAAGGGGATGTTGTCGAACCAGGCCAGACCCTGCTGCGCATTGACCCGACCCGCTTCGTGTCCGAGCTGAGACAGAGCAGGGCACAGCTGATGGCTCTGGAGGCCAAGGCAGAAAGACTTAAAGCCCTCTCTGAAAACAGGGAGTTCAAACCATCAGAAAAACTGCAAAAAGCAGTCCCGGACATTGTCGCGCGGGAAAAGGTCCTTCACGCTTCCAGTCTGTCGGAAAGGCAGGCCCAGACATCCATTGCCCGCCAACAGCTTGCCCAGAGAAAAAAGGAGCTCAAGGAAGCCAGGGCCAATCGAGATCAACTAGAGGGCAGGATCAACCTGCTGCGCCAGGAACTCGATGTCACGCGGCCCCTGGTGTCCTCTGGCGCCGTATCTGAAGTCGAGGTTCTCCGTCTGGAACGCGACCTGCTGACCACAGAAGGTGAACGCGACCAGGTGAACGCCCAGATTGAACGGATTGAATCGGCCATCAGCGAGGCCGAAGACAAGGTTCGGGAAGTTGAGCTCTCTTTCAACAACAGAATCCGTCGCGACCTGGCCGAAACCCTCGGCAAGATAGAAGAACTGAATGAAGCCCAGGCCGGGTTGGCTGACCGGGTCAAGAGGACGGATGTTGTCTCGCCTGTCAAGGGAACTATCAAGCGCCTGCTGGTCAATACGGTCGGTGGTTTTGTTCGTGGCGGGGACGATGTCATTGAAATCGTCCCCCTTGACGACTCCCTGATTATCGAGGCACGCATCCATCCGAAAGACATCGGATTTCTACGCCCTGGGCAGAAGGCAACGGTCCGATTCAGCGCCTATGATTTTGCCATCTATGGCAGTCTTGAGGGACGGGTTGAGCAAATCGGGGCCGACAGCGTTATCGACGAACGGGGCAATGCCTACTATATCGCCAGGGTCCGGACGCTCAAACCGAACCTTGGAGAAGGCTTGCCGATCATACCGGGCATGATGGCGACAGTCGACATCATTACCGGAGAGAAGACAGTACTGACTTACCTGCTCAAACCGATTCTGAGGGCCAAAATGACAGCCATTCGGGAACGATGACCCATCTTCATATCTGCCTGACAGACATGCCCGGCCAGCTTATTCGCTGGCAGAAGGCCTTCCCTTTTGGACGCATTGTCACGCGGATAGAAGACGTCACACCTTTTTCCAACGCAGAACCAATGGTCTGGCTCCACGTTGACAGCCTTGATGATGAAGCCCTTGGTCGAGCCGTCAGCTGGCTGAGACAAAACATCCCCGAGGCCAGATCCGTGGCCCTGACCAGTCAACCGGCCCCTTCCAGGACGATGCACCTGCTTCAATTGGGCATGCGGGGTTGTTGCCATACCCTTTCTGCCCCGGAGTTGTTCAAAAGAGTCGCGAAAGTCACCTCCAATGGCGGCTACTGGTTGGGAGAAGACCTTTTGACTCGCATGATACAGTCGGTCCCGGTCGACCTCAGCCCTTCTGTTGCGACAGACAAAACGGATCCTCTCGCAGGGCTGAGTGACCGCGAGCGTGAAGTAGCCACCCAGGTTGGGCATGGAGCGTCCAACAGGGATATCGCAAAGAAGCTCGGCATCAGTGAAAAAACCGTCAAGGCCCACCTCTCCGCCATCTTTCAGAAACTTGACGTTCGGGACAGGTTGCAACTGGCGCTGCTGGTGCGTTCCAGCAAACATTAACCACTCTCCCCTTCCCCCCTTCAAAGATATCCCGGTTCGAATAGGACTTTGGTCCTATTTTCCCTTTGCAAAAACCCTGTTAGGGTCGATACGGTCACAAAAGTATCAACTTCCAGCGGGAGCCGATCATGACAGAAGCCAGAGCCATAGCAACAGTCGTCGAGGTCAGTGGAAACGCCTATGTTCGCACTCTTGATGGCGAGCTCAGGGCGCTCAAGCCCGGGGATGTCATCCACGAGGGCGAGCTGATCATGACCTCCTCCGACGGTCGGGTCCAGGTCGATTTCGGCGACAATTCGGCTATCGAAATGACTCCGAACCAGGCCATCAAGGTTACGGACGAACTGGTTGCGGACCTTTGGCCCGACCAGGAGCAGGGCGCGCTCGCGGATGCGACGGCCAACCAGCTGATTCAGGCCCTGCGTGAAGGACGTTCACTGGATGAACTGATCGAAGAACCTGCCGCCGGGGGGAACCAAGCCGGAGACGAAGGCAACAGCTTTGTCGAGCTGACCCGTATTCTTGAACAAGTCAATCCGGTTGCCTTCAACTTCAGCGAAACAACTCTGGCCGACCTGCCCGAACCGGATTTCGCGAGGGGACTGCCAGAGGAAACCACTTCGGCAGAGTCGGTCCCATCCCCGACTGACACCCTTCCTGAAATCCATCTCTCGGGTGAGACTGTAGTCGAGAGCGACGGCGTTATTTCCTTCCAGGTAACGCTCAGCCAGCCGGTGACCACCCCGGTCAGTGTTTCCTATTCAACTTTTGGACAGTCTGCCACATCAGGTGCAGATTTCAGTTCCACGTCCGGAACCATTACTTTCGCACCAGGAGAAACGGTCAAAACGATTCAGGTCCCCGTTGCTAATGATCTGTGGGCCGAAGGTTCGGAAACTCTGCAGTTGCAACTCTCCAATCCTGTTGGAGCAACGATTGCTGACCCAACCGTAATGGGAACCATAGTGGACGAACCAACCGGCGACATCGTCACCCTCGACCTGTCCGGCCCGGCCAATGTCACCGAGGGTGATACGGCGACTTACACTTTGACCGTTTCGAATCCTCCGGCCACCGATCTGGATATCGACGTGGTTACCGGCCACATCACCACCGATAACGGCGATCTGACTCCGGTTACCACCACCGTCACCATTCCGGCCGGCTCCACCAGTGTGACCTTTGATGTAGTCACCACCGATGATGCCGTAGTTGAAGGGAACGAAGCCTACCAGGTTCAGATTGCGGGAACCTCCGGCGGCGGTTTTGAGAACCTGCAGGTCGGTACCGGCAGTGTGACCACCACCATCATCGACAACGAAGGCACGCCGGCTTTCGCCATCGACGATGTCAGTGTCGATGAGGCCGCAGGCACGGCCACCTTCACCGTTACCC